>JASHSO010000192.1 GCA_030038715.1 Streptosporangiaceae bacterium | reverse complement strand
CTGTGGTCCTGGCGCGGCACCGATCCCGTCACCGGGCCCACGCCGATGGGACACGAGTACGCCGGCATCGTCGAGGACGTCGGCGCCGACGTGTGCACCTTCAAGCCCGGCCAGTTCGTCGTCGGCTCGTTCATGGCATCCGACGACACCTGCCCGATCTGCCCGGCCGCTAGCAGAGCCGAGGGAAACCGCCCCTAGTCGATGATGCGGCTGCCGAGGCGGATGGCAGCTTCGGGGTCGCGGTGGTCGAAGAACAGCGAGGTGACGGTATCCATCGTGGCGATGGCCGCCATCTGGTCCGGGGTGAGTTCGAAGTCGAAGATGTCCACGTTCTGGGTCATCCGGTCCTTGCGGACGGACTTCGGGATGACGATGACGCCGCGCTGGGTGAGCCAGCGGAGCACGACCTGAGCGACAGATTTTCCGTGAGCGGAGGCTATCCCGGTGAGCACGGGGTCGGTGAACAGGTTGTTGCGGCCTTCGGCAAACGGGCCCCACGACTCGATCTGCACGCCGCGTTCTGTCATGAAGTCCTGGTCGGCCTGGCGCTGGAAGAACGGATGCGTCTCGATCTGGTTGACGGTCGGCACGACCCGGTTGTGGAGGATGAGGTCGGCGAGTCGGTCGGGGTAGAAGTTGGCGACGCCGATCGCTCTGGCCAGGCCCTGGGCGTGGAGTTCTTCCATGACGCGCCACTCGCCGTAATAGTCACCGAACGGCTGGTGGATGAGGTACAGGTCGAGGTAGTCGAGGCCGAGGCGAGCCAGGGAGGTCTCGAATGCCTGCCGGGTGGTCTTCTCTCCGTTGGACTGGATGAACAGCTTAGTCGTGACGAACAGCTCGCTGCGGGGGATGCCGCTTGCGCGGATCGCCCGGCCGACAGCCGCTTCGTTCTGGTAGCTCGCGGCGGTGTCGATCAGGCGGTAGCCGGTGTCCAGAGCGTCGAGTACTGCCTGTTCGGCGTCTTCGGCGGGGATCTGGAAGACGCCGTAGCCGAGTATCGGCATCTGGACGCCGTTGCTCAGGGTGACTACTGGGATGGTGCCGGTCATGGTGGTCCTCGCTGTCCTACTTGCCATGCTCATATCGGCGTTCTCCGCCGCCCTCGGTGTCGTAGTGAGCCTCCCGCTAGGCCGGCCGGATCCGGGAGTCACTGCCGTGAGGGGTAACAGCAGTGCCCCCCGCGTCCGTCGGCCGCGTTCTACCGTGGATCTGTGGACAACCGCGCCGAGGCCCGGGACTTCCTGACCTCACGCCGTGCCCGGATCACACCCGAGGCAGCGGGCCTGCCGACCTACGGGGAGCAGCGCAGGGTGCCAGGCCTGCGCCGGACCGAGGTGGCTCAGCTCGCCGGGCTGAGCGTCGAGTACTACACGCGCCTGGAACGGGGAAACCTCGCTGGCGTCTCCGAGCCCGTCCTCGACTCCCTCACCAGGGCGCTGAACCTCGACGACGCCGAGCGGGACCACCTCTTCGACCTCGCTCGAGCGGCGAGCACCTCGGCGCGGGCCTCCAGTCGAGTCGTCGGCCGTTCGGTGCGGCCGAGCGTCTACCGGATCCTCGATGCCCTGACGGCTCCGGCTTACCTGCGCAATCGCCGCTTCGACATCCTGGCCGCCAACCAGCTGTGCTTCGCCCTCTACCAGGGCGTCATCGCGCCCGAGAGCCTGCCGCTGAACCTGGCACGGTTCATGTTCCTCGACCGCCGAGCTGAAGAGGTGTACCTCGACTGGGACGCGGTCGCGGACGACACTGTCGCGGCGCTGCGGACAGAGGCTGGCCGCAATCCCTTCGACCGCAAGCTCAGCGAGCTCGTCGGCGAGCTCGCAACTCGCAGCGACGCGTTCCGGACACGATGGGCACGGCACAACGTCCGCCATCACCGGACCGCCGTCAAACGTATCCATAACCCGGTCGTCGGGGACCTGACGCTCACCGCCGACGCCCTTGAGCTGCCCGGCGAAGACCTCATACTGATCACCTACACCGCGCCAGCCGACAGCCCGGCACAAGAGCAACTGGGCTTCCTGACCAGCTGGACGGCGACTCGACTCCATGAGCCTGCCAGGGTTGAAGAGTCCGCGTCCTCATCCGCTGAATCCTGAAGCAGCACAGATCACACCCGCGACGCAGATAAATGCCGGTGACTTACAAGATGCTCTCGGGGCGGCCACGGTGCTGAGTTTGGTGCTGACAAGACGACCGGCAACAGCCGTCGACCTGCGGAAACTGCGTGCACCTCCGCGAGCTTCACTGCTCATTCCTGCAAATGTGTCAAGCTAGCTGACGGCCGTACCGATGATCATGCTGGGTGGTGTCCGCGGACTCAGTGCTCGGCAACCTGGGCGAGGGCTGAGGCTCGCGTTATCGTCGGTGGCAACAGGCTTTAGCGGAGTGGGGGGCAAAGTGCCCATTTTTATGGTCGAGAGACGCTTTGCGGAGGAACTGGAGGCAGCCTCCGACGTCATCGATGGAATAAATCGGATTAATGAGGAGGAAGGAGTCCGCTGGCTGTATTCCTTCCTTTCCGCCGATCGGCGTAAGACTTACTGCCTGTATGAGGCGCCGTCCCCGGAGGCGATTCGGCAGGCGGCTGTCCGAGCCGGGCTGCCCGCCGACGTCATAGTCGAGGTGACGGACCGGCTTCTGCCTGACGGTGCGACGGCGGCGATCTGACCAGCTGAGGCACTTGATGAGCCGAGGTCGCCGATGAGGCCGTGGGTACCGCCGGCGCTGCCCGCGCGGCTGGTGGCGGCCCGGCAGGCGCCTCTTGTAGGGCGGCACCTGGAGCTGGAGACCATGGAGGCGGTGTGGTCCGAGGTGACGCTCGGCAGGCGCCAGGTCGTCTTCTTGGGGGGCGAGCCCGGGGCCGGGAAGACCCGGCTGATCGCCGAGATCGCCGGCGCGCTGCACGACAACGACGTCACTGTGCTCGTCGGGACCGCCGGGCTGGACACCGGCGTGTCGTATCAGCCGTTCGCGGAGATGCTCGATCACCTTTTCGGTGCGGCCGCGGAGGGCACTCTGGCCGGCGTGGTGGCCGACCACGGGAGCGAGCTGCGCCGCCTGTCATCCCGTGTTTCCCGGCACTGCCCGGAGCCGCTCGGCGCGCCGATCGGGGCGAGCGGGGTGCGCCGGGATCTGTTCGAGGCGGTGGCATCGGTATTCCGGGCCCTGGCCGAGAAGCGGCCGCTCGCTTTGATGGTCGATGACCTGCACTGGGCTCAGCTCCCGACGATCGCGATGCTCGAACATCTGGTTCAAGCCTGTTCGCAGTCGCCGCTTCTGGTGGTGGCGGCGTTCCGGACCACAGTTCCGGATCGTTCCGAGGAGATGGCGGCGCGGGTGGCCGAACTGCACCGGTTGGAGGGCGTTCGGCGTCTAGATCTGAGCGGCCTGGACACGGAGGCCATCGCCGAGTTGCTGAGCCTGCGGGCCGGGCTGCCGCTCAGCGAGGCACGTGCACCCGCCGCCCTGCTGCGGGACCGGACGGGAGGCAATCCGTTCTTCCTGCGAGAGCTGTGGGCTGATCTCGAGCGCCGCGGCGGTATCGCCGCCTTGCGCACGGCGCAGCGGGTGCCGTCCTCGCTCAGCGATACGCTGACCGCTCGGCTGTCCGGCCTCAGCGCAGCGGTACGGACGGTGATAGAGCTGGCCGCGGTGCTGGGCTCTACCTTTGGCCTGGCCACCCTCGTGGCGGCGAGCGAAACAGATCGGGCGGCGACACTCGCCGCGCTGGACGTGGCCACGGCGCACGGTATGGTCGAGGCCGATCGAACCGCCGGTGACCGCTACTCGTTCGTGCACGCCCTGGTCCGCCAGGCAGTGCTCGATAGCATGCCGCCCTCCAGGCGGATGCTCGTGCACGCTCGGGCGGCCGAGGCACTGGAGCGTCAGTCGCTCCACGCCGCCCTGGTGCCCCTGCTCGCCCACCACTACCTTGCGTCGCATGTCCTGGGCTTTCACGATCGTGCGCTGCGGTACAGCCGGGACGCGGGTCGGCTGGCGGAACGGAGCCTGGCCTTCGAGGATGCCGCGGTGTGGTTCGAGCGGGCGGCACAGCTGCCTGAGTGTGACCCGGCGGAGCGTGCTGAGCTGCTGCTGGCGGCGGCAGGCGACTACGTGCGGGCCTCCCACTTCGCGCACGCCCGCGACATTTACGAGCGGCTGTATACCATCGCCGATCCGCCGGTTCGTCTGGCTGCCGCAATCGGCTTCGAGGACACCACGTGGAGGCCGGGGCTGGCTGGCGCTCGAGCGGCTGATCTACTGTCGTCCGCGCTGGCTGACTGCGGCCTCGACCAGCAGGATCCGCTCTACGTACGCGGTCTGGGCAGCCTGGCGCGCGCCCTCGCCCTGGCCGGCGAGACGGGCCCGGCCCGGCAGGTCAGTGCCCGAGCCACCAAGCTAGCGGCCCAGCTTGGCGACGAGTCCG
Organism: Streptosporangiaceae bacterium; assembly: GCA_030038715.1. Classification (GTDB taxonomy): domain Bacteria; phylum Actinomycetota; class Actinomycetes; order Streptosporangiales; family Streptosporangiaceae; genus JAJYUU01. Next base: position 8,316 of record JASHSO010000192.1, on the reverse strand, counting down.
TCTTCGCACACGCCCTGGCCACAAGCATGTGGCACGGGACCACGCCCGATGTGGCCGCAGAACAGCTGGAGCGCACCGCCGCGGTCCGCAGGCAAGCCAGGGAGCGGCTCGATTACGAGACACTGGGCGCGGCAGCCAACTTCTGGGCCACTGTCAGCTACCTGGCAGGCCGGCCCGACTCGGTACGCGACGCGATAGAGGACGCCCGCAGGGCTGTCGGCGCCACCAGCCAGCCTTACTACCGCCACGTCTACTGCTACCTGGCACAGACGCAGGCGTTCCTGCAAGGCGACTTCGACGGCGCCCGGCAGTGGGCGGAGGAAACGCTCCAGCAGAATGACACCTTCGGTGACGAGATGACCGAAGGTCCGCACGGCGTGCAGATGTACATGCTGAGCCGTGAGATCGGCACCCTCGACCGCTTCCGCCCGTACATCGACGGGCACGAGACGTTTGCCCGGCGGTGGGTACCGGGTCTTCTCGGTCTGTACACCGAGCTAGGAGTCGAGGCCGGGATGCACCGGGCGCTGCGCCACCTGGTGGGCAAGAACCTGGCTGCTCGCAGCAACGAGGCGCAGTGGCCAATGGAGCTTGCATTCCTGACCGAGGCCGCCCTCGCCGTGGGGAACGCCGAGGTGCTAAGGGTGCTGCGGCCTCTCCTCGGCGAGTATGCGGGGATGAACCTAGTGTGCGGCACGATGATCGCCGTCTTCGGCAGCACCGAACGCTATCTCGGCCGGGTAGCCGCCTGCCTCGGGGAGGAGGCCGAGGCAGATCGGTGCTTCGCGGCCGCGCTGGAGATGGACCGTCGCATGCGGTCGGTCGTGCATATCGGTGAGACGCTGGCGCAGCACGCCGTCTTCGCAGCGACAACCGGCCGGTTCGGCCTGGCACGGGAGCTGGCGGAGCAGGCCCGGCAGCTCGCCGAGCCGATCGGTCATGTGCGCGTTCTGCGGCTCCTCGAGACAGTCGCCCGTCCCGTCGGGCCCGACGGCCTGACCGGCCGGGAACTCGAAGTGCTCAGGCTTCTGGTGGGCGGCCTGAGCAATCAGGAGATCGGTGCCAGGCTGCACATCAGCGCGAACACCGCGGCGAACCACGTCAGGAGCATCCTGATGAAGACCGGTGCGGCCAACCGCACCCAGGCGGCCATGTACGCCGCCACCCACGAGATCGTCTGACCGGTCCGTTACCGGCATAGTCAGGTCTGACCATGCCGCAGCGCCCGTGAAGAAGGCCCGTTCCGGTCATGACCGGCGCGCTCTCGTTCCCTACCTTGTGGGGGTGAGCCGCATGTGGCGTATGCCTGCGGCCCGTCCACGAACAAGGAGGCAGTCCACATGACCGGCTCGACCGCAGTATCTGAATTGTCAGAGAAGGTAAGTGGTGAGGTAATTCGCCCGGGAGAGACGGGTTACGACGAGGCACGCAGCGTGCACAACGCCATGATCGACCGCCGCCCGGCCCTGATCGCCCGCTGCGCCACGGTGGCCGACGTTCAGGCGGCCCTGGACGCCGGTCGGCGGTCTGGCCTGCCGATAGCCGTGCGCGGCGGCGGGCACAATGGTCCGGGCTTTGGCACCGTCGACGGCGGGATCGTCATCGACCTGGCACCGATGCACTCCATAGAAGTCGATCCGCAGCGGCGCACCGCGACCGTGCAGGGAGGAGCCACCTGGCATGCCGTCGATGCCGCGACTCACCAGCACGGTCTGGCCACGCCGTCCGGGATCATCTCCTCCACCGGTGTCGGGGGGCTCACTCTGGGCGGCGGCCATGGATACCTCTCCCGCCGGTACGGACTCGCCATCGACAACCTGCTCGAGGCCGACGTGGTCCTCGCCGACGGCAGCACGATGCGGACCTCGGAGGACCAGCACCCCGACCTGTTCTGGGCACTGCGCGGAGGCGGCGGCAACTTCGGGATCGTCACCTCGTTCACGTTCCGCTTGCACCCGGTCAGCAACGTGATCTGCGGCCCGACAGCGTGGCCGATCTCCGCCATGGGCGATGTCCTCAAGTGGTACCGTGACTTCCTCCCGGCCCAGGAGGACGACCTTTACGGCTTCTTCGCCGCGATGACGGTTCCCCCGGTCGACGCCTTCCCCGAAGCGTTCCACCTCCACAAGGCATGCGCCATCGTGTGGTGTTACCTGGGTGACCCGGCCAGAGCGGATGAGGCGTTGGCACCAGTGCGGGCCATGCAGCCAGCATTCGACGGCATCGGCGAGGCCCCCTACCCCGGCCTGCAGTCGGCGTTCGACGGGCTGTACCCCAAGGGCCTGCAGTGGTACTGGAGAGGTGACTTCTTCCGCACCATCCCGGACCCCGCCGTCGACGCACACGTGCGCTTTAGCGAAGAGCTGCCGACGATGCACTCGACCATGCATATCTATCCGGTCGACGGTGCCGTCAACCGAGTCGCCCCGGAAGACACGGCGTGGGCATTTCGTGACGCGACCTTCTCGCAGGTGATCGTGGGCGTCGACCCAGACCCGGCCAAAGCGGCAGAGCTGAGACGGTGGACCGTGGCCTACTCAGACGCCACTCATCCCTACTCCGCTGGCGGCGCCTACGTGAACTTCATGATGGGTGATGAGGGTCAGGACCGGCTGAAGGCCACCTTCGGCCACAACTACGACCGGCTCCGGCAGGTCAAGGCGGCCTACGACCCGCACAACCTGTTCCGGATCAACCACAACATCCCGCCGGCGAGCTAGCACATCCATGGTCAGCGCGCTGAATGCTTCCTGCGATGTCGTCTCCGCCGACCGGAGGGGCGGACTGGTCGGTGCTAGCGCAGGCGAGGCTATGTCTGAGACCGCTCGCTGGTCACGGCCGCAAGGAGCCCCGCGAAGTCGTCGTTGCATGGTCCGCATGCTGCCAGGTGAGCGACTACGCCCGGGTAGCGCTCCGCGGCGTCCTGGCTGGCCGCGATGAGGTCCACGTAGACATGCAGCACCGCGACGGCCTCATCGCAGCCGACGTCGCGGGGGTCGGTGCGTAGGAAGCGCTCCAGTATCTCTAGCTCGCTCATCGCGTTCCCCGGTTCCGCTCGTGCAGGTAGCCCTTTGCTTCCAGCGCGCGGCGGAGTGTGCGGCGGGCGTCAAAGATCACCTTGTAGATCGCGTTGCGCTGGAGGCCCAGCCTCGCGGCCAGCGCGTCGAGCGGGATCCCGTCGACGACGATGGCAATGAAGATCCGCCGCTGGTGAGCGGTCAGGTCCGTCTCGATGACGCGGCGCAGCTCGGCGAGGACGTCGGCGGCCTCGGCGTGCTGGTGCGGGTCAAGCCCGAACCGGTCAGGCAGGCGCTCCCACTGCGCCGCATCGAGCGCCACGGGGGGGTTGCGCCAGTAATGGCGGCCGAGCTTGCTCGACACCTCCAGGATGACGAACCTGTAGGCCCAGCTGATGAAGCGGCTCTCACCACGGAACTCGGTGAGCTTGCCCAGGATAGCCAGCATCGCGTCTCCGGCGGCCTGCTGCGCTACGTCGTCGAGTTCCGGGCCAGTCACCGGCGTGCTGGCAGAACGCCTCCGCACCTCCGCCAGGGCGATCCGCAGCAGCCGGCCGTGCAGGTCTCTCTCGGCCGCTAGGCGCTGTGCCGGGGCCGCACTAAGCAGGCGGCGCAGCCAGCTGGCCGACTCCTCGTCCAGTTCGCCCGCCGCTGACCTGGCAAGCTGCACAGACCGATGGTACCGGGCCGTCGCAGTCCGCGCTGGGACGATTCTCCTGGCCTTTCGGACGGTTCCGCAGAGCAGAAAAGTCGTGCGTGCCTGACCAGTAAGAAATGGCTGGGCCGCTGCGCTAAGCAGGTAGACACCCAGAAGCCCGTTAGGAGGACCGTCTTGCCACTGCTCGGTCCTGGATCCCCGTTCCCCGCCCTGTTGATCACCCAGCCCGGCGGGACAGTGCTGACACTGCCGGACGCGGTCGGCGGGGATTTCGGTGTGGCGCTGTTCTTCCGCGGGGCGTGGTGCCCGTATTGCAACGCCCAGCTCAGGGCCTTCCAGCGCGCCGCAGACAGTTTCGGCGAGATCGGGATCGGGGTCGCCGCGCTGTCGGTGGACGACGAGCCAGCTACGGCAAGACTGATCGCCAGGCACGGCCTGACCTTCCCTGTTGGGCATAGCGCTGATGCCCTGGCCATTGCCGAGCTCACCGGCGCATTCGTCAATCCCGACCCCGTCTACCTCCAGTCCACCGGCTTCGTCCTCAACCCGGCCGGCCAGGTGGTGGTCAGCGTTTACTCCAGCGGCGCCATCGGGCGGCTGGTGCCCGAGGACGTCATTGGCCTTGTCCGTTACTTGCGACAGCATGCGGCGGCCTGATCAGCACGGGGCACAGGAGCGGGTACGCACAGGGAGGGCCATGGTGGTGAAGCCAGCAGGCAGGAATGCACCGACAGGCGGCGGTACCGTGCGCACCACCCAGATGGTGGCTGAGCATCATGATGCTGCCGATGCGTGACTTGGTGTCCCGCTCGGCCGGGGAGGGCTGGTCATGAGCAGTGTAAGTCGAGGCTTCCGCGGCCGCCGCCGTGACGTAGGCGGAGAAGAAGGCCGGGTGCCGCCTGGTCAGTACGTGACCCAGGACTTCCCGGTGCTGTCGGCTGGCCCGACGCCGCACACGCCGCACGATCAGTGGAGTTTCTCGGTCGAGGGGGCGATCACCCCCAGGACCTGGACATGGGAGGAGTTCCGCTCCCTGCCGTCGGAGACGGTCACGGCCGACATCCACTGCGTGACCCGCTGGTCCAAGCTCGACACGGTCTGGGAGGGCGTGTCCCTGGACACCCTGCTCGGCCAAGCCGACCGGGGCGGGATGTTCGTGATGGCGCACTGCGATGGCGGGTACACCACCAACCTGCCCGCGCAGGACGTGCTCGGAGGCCAGGCCTGGGTCGCGTTCGGCTACGGGGGCCAGCCGCTTCCGCCGGAGCACGGCGGCCCGGCGCGGCTGCTCGTTCCGCATCTGTACTTCTGGAAGAGCGCCAAGTGGGTCCGGCGGCTGCTGCTGCTCGACCACGACATGCCAGGGTTCTGGGAGACCTACGGCTATCACAACTACGGAGATCCATGGCGCGAGCAGCGGTACAGCGGCGACTGACCTGGCAGCTCGCCACCGTCGATGCGGTGACCGACGAGACGCCGCGGGTGCGCACCCTAACGGTCGGCGTGCCGGGCTGGCCCGGTCACCAAGCAGGCCAGCACCTGGATATCCGGCTCACGGCCGAGGACGGGTACCAGGCCGAGCGGGAGTACTCGGTAGCGTCGGCGCCGGGCGAGCCGGTGGCCATTACCGTGGAGCGGCTGGACGACGGCGAGGTGTCGCCGTATCTGACCCAGGAGCTGCAGGCGGGCGACGAGATCGAGGTCCGCGGCCCGGTAGGCGGCTACTTCGTCTGGCGCCCGGAGGACGGCGGCCCGCTGCTGCTGATTGCCGGCGGCTCGGGCATCGTGCCGCTGCGCGCGATGCTGCGGCACCGGCAGCAAACGGGGAGCACGGTGCCGACCCGTCTTATCTACTCCGCCCGAACGCGACAGGACGTCATCTACTCGGCGGAGCTGATGGAGCTGCAGCAAGGCGACGGAGTCGACGTCGTCCTGACGCTGACCAGGGAACAGCCGCCCGGCTGGGACGGACACACCGGCCGGGTCGATGCTGAGTTGCTCCGCGAGCTGGCCTGGCCTGCAGGGCAAGACCCACTGGCATACGTCTGCGGTCCTACCGCGTTCGCCGAGGCTGTCAGCGCAACACTGGTTGGTCTCGGCTACCCGCCGCAGCGGGTCAGGATCGAGCGGTTCGGCGGGACAGGAGGACCATGATGGACGCCCTCGATGGCAACGCGATCGCCGGCCTGCTGCACAACGTCTTCAGCTCGGAAATGACCACCGCGACCGGCACGTGCGCCACCTGCGGCAGCGCCAGCGTCGTGGGTGAGCTGATGGTGTACCTGCAAGCACCCGGCACAGTGGTCAGGTGCCCAGTGTGCGGCAACATCATGATGGTGTTCGTCCGTAGGAAAGGTATGACATGCGTGGACCTGACCGGCCTCGCTCACATGGCGGCCTGACCGGACGGCGAGCGACAGCCTGCGCTGGCGGGCGCGGTTTGAGGATAAGGGCGGCAGGCTTCACTGAAGCTAGGTAGGTGTAAAGGGGTCGCGGGGATGGCAGGAGCTGCACGCTGATCTTGAGGTTGCGCCGAGCGGATCGTCGGTGCCATCCGACTGATCTCGAACCGGGAAGGTGTGACATGGCTAAGCAGCCGATCATCGTGTTCGATGTGAACGAGACACTGCTTGACCTGGATGCCCTGCATCCGACGCTGGACCGGATTTTCGGTGACCCGGCGGCGCTGCGGCTGTGGTTCGCGAACCTGATCACCTACTCCGAGGCGCTCACCCTGGCCGGGGTGTACGTTCCGTTCACCGACATCGGCGCATCGGTCCTGCGCATGCTCGCGGCCACGCGCCACGTCACGATTACGGACGCCGACGCGGCCGAGCTGACCGACCGGTTCGCCACCATGCCGCCGCATCCGGAGGTCCCCGCGGCGCTGCGCCGGCTGCGAGACCGTGGTTTCCGGCTGTTCACCCTCACCGACAACACGCTGGCGATCTCGGCCAGACAGCTGGAGCATGCCGGAGTCATCGACGTGTTCGAGCGCCGGTTCAGCATCGACCAGAGCGTGCGGCAGCACAAGCCCGCGCCGGAGGCTTACCGGTTTGTCGCTGCCGCCCTCGGCGCCGACCCCGGCGACATCTGCCTGATCGCCTGCCATGTGTGGGACACGATCGGCGCCCAGTCTGCGGGGTGGCAGTCCGGCTTGATCCTGCGGCCGGGCAATGCCCCGCTCGACGTCGGCCCGCAGCCCGGCTACATCGGCAAGAACCTAGACGAGATCGCCGACCAGCTGATCGGCAAGTACGGCTCTAGTGCGGGGCAGTAACCGCCCCGGCAGTTCGCAGAAGGCCAGGTTGACCGAAGAAGGGCGCAGACAATGGTTACGTGGGATCAGGTCACTCGTGACGACGTGCTGGCCGCGCTGCAGGACTACGACCGGCTCGGCGCTGAGCAGTTCTTCGCCCAGCATGGCTACGGTCCTAGCCGCAGCTATGAGCTGATCTGGAACGAGCGCCACTACCCCCACAAGGCGATCCTCGGCACCGCCTACGAGATCGCCACCGGTCAGCGCCTGGCCCCGGGTGATTTCGAGGGAGGCAAAGCTGGCGCGGTACGGGTGCTCGGCAAGCTGGGATTCACCGTCCTGCCCCTGGAGTAGAGGGGCCAACGTCGGCGCGGTGATCGGCAAGTGCGCGGCCCTCGTGAATGGCGCCACGATGGCCTCGCCCCGGTCGGGGCGTGCCGGCAGCACGTTCCCTGGTGACTCAGAGCTATCGCCGCATCCCGGCGCCCCTCCAGATCGCCGGCAGGCAGGACGGCCCCGGCGCGGGCAGCCCAGGCGCCACCGTCGCGCCCAGCATGCGGGACCGGCCGGCTTCTGCCGTCAGGTATTGCTGGGGCCTGAGCCCGGCGACTGCGCCGAGCGCGTTCAGCAGGGCTGCCCAGAATGGGCTGGTGCCGGCCGGCAGCTCCTCGGCCGCGGGCAGCGGCTCCTGGCCGGCCAGCTGGCCGAAGGTCTCAAGCTGCCGGGCCAGCTGCGGGTCAGCGTCGCTGAGCTGGTCACCGATGGACCGCAGGAGCCGCCGCTGCCGACGCGGGAGGGTCATGTCGCACCTCACATCTATCGGATTCCGAAATGAAGGCTAGTGCGCTTTACCGAAGTGTTGAAGGAGCCAGGCAAGGGCAGGCGATCGGCGAGGATGAGCGCCGGGTGCTTCGCGCCTGGCTGGCTGCGATGCTGACAGGCGGCGGGACCCACGTCGGCGGACCGGTCCCGGACTCTCGCCGCACCGTCGCAGGTCGGTGCGGCTGCTGAAGCCGGAAGGCATCGACACAGGCGCACGCCGACTGCCACGCGAGTTGCACCACCCCGCACATATGCCTGCAAACAACCCGTAGCCATAGTGCAGGCACTGGCTGATAAAATGACTATGTAAACTATTGCACTAAGCAACCAACTAAGCAACCAAGTACCTCGGCCACGAGGTGCTGCGGCTGGCGAGGCGAGGTTAGGGTGCGCGTGACGGACGACCCGGTCGGCGAAGGCGTCGTGGACGCAGTGCTGTCAGCCAGCCGAACGCTCGTGGCGGTGGCCGAGCAGTCTCTCGGCGCAGTGGCAGAAGACACCACGCTCGCGCAGTACCGGGCCCTGGTAGTGCTCGCATCCCGCGGGCCGCAGCGGATGGT
>JASHSO010000191.1 GCA_030038715.1 Streptosporangiaceae bacterium | reverse complement strand
GTGCAGCCTTACGTTGTCTTCCTCGAGGCATCGGACGCGACCTTGGTCCGCAGGTTCGACAGCGTTTCCCGACCGCACCCGCTGCAGGAGGGCGGCCGGGTCGTCGACGGCATCGCCGCCGAGCGGGAACTGCTGCAGGCCATGCGCGCCGAGGCGGACCTGGTGCTGGACACGACCGGGCTGAACGTGCACGAGCTGAGGTCGCGGATGCGGGACGCATTTGCCACTGAGGGCGGTGCCGGGCTGCGAGTGCATGTCGTGTCGTTCGGCTACAAGTACGGCCTGCCGGTCGATGCCGACATCGTGGCGGACTGCAGGTTCCTGCCGAACCCGCACTGGATCACCGAGCTAGCCCCGCTCACCGGCCAGGACCGCCCGGTGATGGAGTACGTGCTGAGCCGTCCCGGCGCGAGGGAGTTCCTCGACGCCTTCGTCGCCGCGGTCGAGATCGCGCTGGCCGGTTACGCTCCTGCGGGCCGGCACCATGTGCTGCTTGCGGTCGGCTGCACGGGAGGCAAGCACCGCAGCGTTGTGATGGCAGACGAGATGGCCGCCCGCCTGGCAGCCAACTGGCCAGGCATCCAGGTGACGCACAGGGACCTCGGCCGGGAGTGACGATGGCCGATGTCAGCCACGCTGCCCAGGCGCGCGGGCCCAGCGAGCTCGGGCGGCCGCGGCGGCGCAGCGTGGTGGCGCTTGGCGGCGGCCATGGCCTGTACGCCTCGCTGTCCGGCCTGCGACGGGTCACCAGGGACCTGACCGCGGTCGTGACCGTGGCCGACGACGGGGGATCCAGCGGCAGGCTGCGCCGGGAATTCGGGGTCCTGCCTCCCGGCGACCTGCGGATGGCGCTGGCTGCACTGTGCGGCGACGACCCGTGGGGGACGACGTGGAGCCGCGTGGTCCAGCATCGGTTCACCGGCGACGGAGGGCTGGGCGGGCACGCCGTCGGCAACGTGCTCATTGTCGCGCTCTGGGAACTGCTGGGCGATACCGTGCAGGGGCTGGACTGGGTCGCCAGGCTGCTCGGCGCGCAGGGCCGGGTGCTGCCAATGACCTCTGTGCCGCTGGAACTGGTGGCCGAGGTGGAAGGGGTAGATCCCGACAGGCCGGACGGGCTCAGCACGATTCGCGGCCAGGTAGCCTGCGCGACGACGACAGGACGGGTACGGTCGGTATCACTGGTGCCCGCTAACCCGCCAGCCTGCCCGGACGCGGTGCAGGCGATCGGGGCGGCGGACTGGGTGGTACTCGGCCCTGGCTCGTGGTTCACCAGCGTGCTACCGCATTTGCTGGTACCGGAGCTGGCCACGGCCCTGGTGGGTACTCGAGCGCGGAGGCTGGTAGCGCTGAATCTGGCGCCGCAACCCGGCGAGACCGAGGGCTTCTCGCCGCACACCCACCTGGAGGTCCTGGCCGAGCACGCTCCGGCGCTGAGCGTCGACGTGGTGCTAGCCGACCGTACGGCGGCGCTGGGCAGCACTGCCGAGCTGGAGAAGGTATCCGGCCTGCTCGGCGCCCGGCTGGTCCTGGCCGACTTGGCCATGCGGGACGGATCGCCGAGGCACGACCCGCGGCGGCTGGCTGGCGCCTTCGCTCAGATATTCGAGGGGGACTGAGGCCATGGCGCTGACCAGCCAGGTAAAGGACGAGCTCAGCCGGGTTAGCGTGCTCAAGCCGTGCTGCCGCAAGGCGGAGGTGTCGACGGTGCTGCGGTTCGCCGGCGGGCTGCACCTGGCGGCCGGCCGGATCGTAGTAGAGGCCGAACTGGATACCGGAGCGGCGGCGCGGCGGCTGCGCAAGGACATAGCCGAGGTCTTCGGGCATGCGTCTGACCTGGTCGTGCTGGCCCCGGGCGGGCTGCGCAAGGGCAACAGGTACGTGGTCCGGGTGCGCAACGACGGCGAGAACCTGGCCAGGCAGGCGGGCCTGGTCGATGGGCGCGGGCGGCCCGTGCGCGGGCTGCCAAGGCAGGTGGTGTCCGGCGCCACCTGCGACTGCGAGGCCGCCTGGCGCGGCGCGTTCCTGGCGCACGGCTCGCTCACCGAGCCAGGCAGGTCGATGTCGCTGGAGGTAACCTGCCCCGGGCCCGAGGCGGCGCTCGCGATGGTCGGCGCCGCGCGCAGGCTGAAGATACACGCGAAGGCACGCGACGTCCGCGGCGTCGACCGGGTGGTCGTCAGGGACGGGGACGCGATCAGCGCGCTGCTGACCAGGCTCGGCGCCCATGACAGCGTGCTGGCCTGGGAGGAGCGCAGGATCCGGCGTGAAGTTAGGGCGACGGCAAACCGGCTAGCCAATTTCGACGACGCGAACCTGCGCCGCAGTGCCCGCGCTGCGGTAGCGGCCGGCGCCAGGGTGGAGCGGGCGCTGGAGATCCTTGGGTCGGACGCGCCCGAGCACCTGATCGTTGCGGGCGAACTGCGGATCAAGCATCGCCAGGCCAGCCTGGAGGAACTAGGCCAGCTAGCTGAGCCGGCGCTGACCAAGGACGCGATCGCCGGACGTATCAGGCGGCTGCTGGCGCTCGCCGACCGCCGCGCGCTGGAGCTGGGCGTGCCGAACACCGAGGCGACTCTGACGGCAGACATGCTGATCCCGTAGGTCGCCCCGGCGCTGAGGCTGGCGACAGGGCCGAGGGCTAGTTCGGGTAGATTTCGGTCCGCGGGGCGGACGCCAGGTCGCGAGCCTCGATTGACAGGACCGAAGGGAGTGCAGCGCAGTGAGCGTGCGGGTGGGGATCAACGGATTTGGCAGGATCGGCAGGAATTTCTGGCGTGCGGTGCACGCCAGCGGTGCCGATGACATCGAGATTGTCGCGGCCAACGATCTCGGCGACCTTCCTACCTGTGCGCACCTGCTGAAGTACGACACGCTGCTCGGCACCCTTGAGGAGGACGTGACCGCCGACGGTGATGTGATCCGGGTCGGCCCGCACTCGATCAGGATGCTTGCCGAGCGGGACCCGGCGGCCATCAGGTGGGGCGAACTCGGCGTGGACGTCGTGATCGAGTCGACGGGCAGGTTTACCAGCGCGCAGGATGCGGGCAAGCAC
>JASHSO010000016.1 GCA_030038715.1 Streptosporangiaceae bacterium | reverse complement strand
TCGAACTGGGGCGGCTCGCGGTGAATAGACCAGCGCTCCTTGACCTGGAGCGAAGCTGTCGGCACGTCCAGGGACTCGCCGAGAACGTTGAACACGTGGCCCTTGGTGACCTCCCCCACCGGCACCGAGATCGGCTCGCCGGTGTCGGTGACCACCGCGCCGCGGATCAGCCCGTCGGTCGGCTGCATCGAGATCGTACGCACCGTGTCGTCACCCAGGTGCTGCTCGATCTCCAGGGTCAGCGTCTTGCTGGTACCGCCGAGCGTCACGTCCACGTGCAGCGCATTGTAGATCTCGGGCATCTCCTCGGTCGCGAACTCGACGTCCACGACGGGGCCGATGACCCGGGCTACCCGGCCCGTGGCCGGCCCGGCCGCTGCACCAGCGACCGACGCTCCGGCTGGCGTGGTCTGTTCGGTAGCGCTCATGTTGCTGCTCACTTACTCCCTGGTCGCCTCGGCGAGCGCGTTCGCGCCGCCCACGATTTCGCTGATTTCCTGAGTGATCTCGGCCTGTCGTGCCTTGTTCGCGTCCCGGGTGAGCTGCTCGATCAGCTCGTTGGCGTTGTCGGTAGCCGACTTCATCGCCCGCCGTCGCGCTGCGATCTCGGCCGCGGCCGAATCCAGCAATGCGTGGAACAGCCTGCTCTCCACGTACCACGGCAGCAGCGCGCCCAGAACATCCTCCGGCGACGGCTCGAACTCGTAGATCGGCAGCGGGCCGGTCGGCGGCGCTTCGGTCGTCTCCTCGATCTCCAGCGGCAGCAGCCTGCGAACCACGGGCCGCTGCGTCAGCATGGACACGAATTCGGTGAAGACGACGTGGATCTCGTCCACGCCCCCGTCCGCCGTCGGTCGGTTGTACGCCTCCAGCAGAGTGCGGGTTATCTCGGTCGCGTTCGCGTGTGACGGCGTATCGGAAAAGCCGCTCCAGGTGGCTGCCATGTTCCGGTTGCGGAAGCGGTGCCAGGCGATGCCCTTACGGCCGGACACGAACGAGACCACGTCCATGCGCCGGCCCTCAAGCAGCGCCTGCAAATTCTGGGCCTCGCGCAGCACGTTGGCGTTGAAACCGCCGCAGAAGCCGCGGTCGCTGGTGAGAACGACCACGGCGGTCCGGGTGGGGCTCGGCGCCGGCCGGGTCAGCGGGTGGTCGATCTGAGCGGAGCGGGAAACCACGGCCTCCACCGCTCGAGTGATCTCCCTGGCGTAGGGCCGAGCCGCGTTCAGCCGCTGCTGCGCCTTGATGATCCGCGACGACGCGATCAGCTCCTGGGCGCGCGTGATCTTGGCGGTGGACTGGACACTCCTGATCCGCCGCCGTACTGCGCGAAGCTGTGCTCCCATGCTGTCCGGTCCTGGCTTACTGCGTCGTCGGCGGCGGAGTGTACTTCTTGATCTGCTCGGACTGGACAGCCGACGGATCCAGCGCCTCGGCAGGCTCCTCCGCGACCAGCAGCTCGCCGCCGGTCTTCTCGAAACCGGCCCGGAACTGCTCGATCGTGTCCTTCAGCGCAACCGCGGTGTCGTCGCTCAACTCACCTGTCTCCCGGATGGCGTCGTAGATCCCCGGCCTGGTGCGCTGCAGCTCATCGAGGAACTCCGTCTCGAACCGGCGCACGTCCTCGATCGGCACGTCGTCCAGGTAGCCCGCATTGCCTGCCCACACCGAGACGACCTGCCGTTCGACCGGGAACGGACTGTACTGCGGCTGCTTGAGCAGCTCGACCAGCCGGGCACCGCGGTCGAGCTGGGCTCGCGAGGCAGCATCCAGGTCGGAGGCGAACGAGGCGAACGCCTCCAGGTCGCGATACTGCGACAGCGACAACTTGAGACCGCCGGCGACCTTCTTCATGGCCTTGATCTGCGCGTCGCCGCCGACCCTGGACACCGACTGACCAACGTTGATGGCCGGCCGAACGCCGGAGTTGAACAAGTCGGTTTCCAGGAAGATCTGGCCGTCGGTGATCGAGATGACATTCGTCGGGATGTAAGCGGAGATGTCGTTCGCCTTCGTCTCGACGATCGGCAGCCCGGTCATCGACCCGCCGCCCATCTCGTCCGACAGCTTCGCGCACCGCTCGAGCAGCCGCGAGTGCAGGTAGAACACATCGCCCGGGTAAGCCTCGCGCCCCGGCGGCCGACGCAGCAGCAGGGAGATCGCCCGGTAGGCCTCGGCCTGCTTGGTAAGGTCGTCGAACACGATCAGAACGTGCTTTCCGGCGTACATCCAGTGCTGGCCGATGGCCGAGCCAGTGTATGGGGCTATGTACTTGTAACCGGCCGGGTCGGATGCCTGCGCCACCACGATCGTCGTGTACTCCAGCGCTCCGGCCTCCTCCAGGGCCTGCTTCACCTGGGCGACAGTCGAGCCCTTCTGGCCCACGGCCACGTATACGCAGCGAACCTGCTTCTTCGGGTCGCCCGACTCCCAGTTCTGCCGCTGGTTGATGATCGTGTCGATGGCGATCGTGGTCTTGCCGGTCTGCCGGTCCCCGATGATCAGCTCCCGCTGGCCGCGACCTACCGGGGTCATGGCGTCGATGGCCTTGATGCCAGTCTGCAGCGGCTCGCTGACCTTCTTGCGCTGGACGACCGACGGCGCCTGCAGCTCGAGCTGGCGCAGTTCGGTATGGCCCTCAATCGGTCCCTGGCCGTCGAGCGGCACGCCGAGCGGCCCGACGACCCTGCCCAGGAAGCCGTCGCCGACGGGCACAGACAGCACCTCACCGGTCCGCTTGACCGGCTGGCCCTCTTCGATCTGGCTGAACTCGCCGAGCACGACGACGCCGATCTCCCGGACGTCCAGGTTCAGCGCGATGCCCCGCGTGCCGTCCTCGAATTCCAGCAGCTCGTTCGCCATGGCCGAAGGCAAGCCGGCCACCCGGGCGATGCCGTCGCCGCACTCGACCACCACGCCGACCTCCT
>JASHSO010000190.1 GCA_030038715.1 Streptosporangiaceae bacterium | reverse complement strand
GACGGGGCCAACTCGGCGGTGCGCAGTAGCCGGAGCACCTCGTTCCGTCCTGAATTTGATGTCCGCAAGTGCCGCTACATGTGGCTCGGCACCGACCTGGTCTTCGACGCGTTCAAGTTCTTCATCGAGCAGACCCCGCATGGCCTGATGCAGGTGCACGGCTACCCCTACGATGCGTCCGGCAGCACTTTCATCGTGGAGATGCATGACGACGTCTGGCGTGCCGCCGGGTTCGACGCGCTCGCCGCGCGCGAGCTGGCGCCAGGCGAGTCCGACGAGCGGTCGATCGAGCGCGTCGGCGAGCTGCTACGCGGTGTGCTGGCCGGGCACAAGCTGCTGGCTAACAACTCCCGCTGGCTGCGCTTCGCCACGCTGCGCTGCGAGAGCTGGCGCGACGAGAACGTGGTCCTGCTCGGCGACGCCGCGCACACCGCGCACTTCTCCATCGGCTCGGGCACCAAGCTGGCCATGGAGGATGCGCTAGCGCTGGCCGCGTGCATGCGGGAGCATCCGTCCATACCGGAGGCGCTGGCCGCCTACGAGGCAGAGCGGCGCCCGGTCGTCGCATCCACGCAGCGGGCCGCGCAGGCCAGCCTGGAGTGGTTCGAAAACCTCGCCCAGTACACAGGCCAGGAACCCGAGCAGTTTGCCTTCAACATCGTCACTCGCAGCCGCCGCGTCACCCACGCCAACCTGCGGCTCCGGGACCCGGAGTTCACCGCCGCCGTGGACGCCTGGTTCGCCCGCCACGAGCGCCGACGCGGGATGGGGCCCGGCGAGGTGGCGCCGCCCATGTTCCAGCCGTTCCGGCTGCGCGGGCTCGAACTGGTCAACCGGGTCGTGGTGTCGGCGATGGACATGTACTCCGCGGCCGACGGCACTCCGTCCGACTTCCACCTAGTGCACCTGGGCGGAAAGGCGCTCGGCGGGGCCGGGCTGGTCATGACCGAGATGGTGTGCGTGAGCGCCGACGGAAGGATCACGCCGGGCTGCGCCGGACTGTACGCGCCGGAGCACGAGCAGGCCTGGCAGCGGACGGTCGGGTTCGTGCACGAGCAGTCCCGGGCGAAGATCGGGCTGCAGCTCGGCCACTCGGGCCGTAAGGGCTCGACGCGGCTGATGTGGGAGGGCATGGACGAGCCGCTGCCCGACGGAAACTGGCCCGTCTGCGGCCCGTCGCCGCTGCCCTACCTGCCGGGCACGAGCCAGGTGCCGCGGGAGCTGAGTGCCG
The DNA here is from genome assembly GCA_030038715.1 of Streptosporangiaceae bacterium. GTDB lineage: Bacteria > Actinomycetota > Actinomycetes > Streptosporangiales > Streptosporangiaceae > JAJYUU01. The sequence goes on along the minus strand of JASHSO010000190.1, from coordinate 10,461 downwards.
TCGAATTGCAGGACATCGCCGGGCAGTTCGTGGCCGCCACCCGCGCGGCCGAGCGCTGCGGCTTCGATCTGCTCGAGCTGCATTGTGCGCACGGCTACCTGCTGTCCTCGTTCATCTCGCCGGTCACGAACCGCCGCACGGACCGTTACGGCGGATCGCTGGCCGGGCGGCTCCGGTTCCCGCTCGAGGTGTTCGACGCCATCCGCGCGGTGTGGCCTGCGGCAAAGCCAATGACCGTGCGCATATCGGCCACCGACTGGGTAGCTGGCGGGATAACCGGCCGGGAAGCCGTTGAGATCGCCCGTGCCTTCAAAGGGGCCGGCGCGGACGCCGTCGACGTCTCAACCGGCCAGGTTACGCCAGAGGAGCAGCCTGCCTTCGGCCGCTCGTACCAGACGCCGTTCGCCGACGCGATCAGGAACCAGGTGGGGATCGCCACGATCGCCGTCGGGGTCATCTCGTCCTACGACGACGTGAACTCGCTCATTCTGGCCGGGCGCGCGGATCTGTGCGCTCTCGGCCGAGTGCACCTGTACGAGCCGAACTGGACCCTGCACGCGGCGGCCGAGCAGGGCTACTCCGGGCCGGGTGCGGTCTGGCCTGTGCAGTGGCGGGCAGGCAGCAGGGCGCCGCAGACCGGCCGGGCCGACGGGCCAAGGCCGCGCCTGGAGTTGATCCGTTCGGGCTTGCCCTCGACCCGGCACGCTCGCTGGCGCCCGTAGCGGCCTGGCCGCGGGCGGCCGCGGCCCGCCGCGACGGAGAGGATGAGCAGATGAGCATCGAACGAGTAAACCCTCCGGTACTGGCTGCGCCGTCGGGGTTCGCGCACGCGGTGATCGCGACAGGCAGCCGGATCGTGTTCCTGGCAGGGCAGACCGCACTGGACTCGTCGGGCTCGATCGTCGGGCTCGGCGTGGCAGCGCAGTTCGAGCAGGCACTCGGCAACCTGCTGACGGCCTTGCGAGCTGCGGGCGGGGAGCCCGAGCACCTCGCCAGTCTGACCATCTACGCGGTCGACCTTGCCGACTACCGCGCCCACGGCCAGCAGATAGGAGCTACCTGGCGGCGGCTTGTCGGGCGTGACTATCCGGCCATCGCAGCAGTCGGCGTGGCCTCGCTATGGGACGCAGCCGCGCTGGTCGAGGTTCAGGGCTGCGCCGTCATCCCGCACGGCACTCAGCAAGCGGCTACTGCGACTTGATGAACTCCGTGGAGTCCCTGCGCCAGAGGAAGACGATGGTCGCCAGTCCGATGAGCCAACCTAGCCCGACGAAGATCGCGGTGACGGTGGCACGGCTGGCCGCGAAGAACAGGTACAGCGTGTTCAGCGCGAACAAGACCGACGCGACGATCCGCGCCCAGCTACTGCCCTTGCCATTCGCCCACGCCATCCAGAGCCACAGCAGAACGCCAATGATGAGCACGATCAGGAGGATCGCGATAGTCGCGGACTCAAGGGAGTGAATCTGGGACAGGGTCAGCTGCTTCTTACCCTCGCTCTTGAGCGTTCTGTTAGCCTTTACCGCCGCCTTGCCGACCGCGACCTTGATCCGGTGGCTGAACACGAGTGTGAAGATGAAGCCGAGCGCACCAAGGGCCGCTCCTGCCCACATGAGCCTGACCGCGGTGCGAATCGACTGCGGCTGCCCTGGCCGCGAAGCCATTGCGTTGCCGCTGCTGGCGGTCGGATAAGGCTGATAAGTCATGATGACTCCTTGTCAAGATCCCATCCTAGTAGAGCCGCCAGGCGCAGCGCATGACCTGCCCATCTAGTCAGCCGGGTCACACGCTACACGGTCCACGCCCTCGTCAGCCCGCGCCGCGACGCGCCCTTAGCGCCCCGCGTGTACTGTCGGCTGCGACCTGTGGCGCGGCCGAAGCGGGCCGCACTCCCGTCACCGCGTGCACATGCCCGCTGGCAGGCCCGGCCAACAGCACACCGAGCTGTTCGAACACCTCAGCGGCTCGCGCCCCGTTCCAGTTGGCCGGCACCAGCTCGGCCGGCAGGCCCGGATCGAGGAACGGCAGCCTCCGCCACGCGGTCAGCACCCGCACGTAATCGGCGAAGGCCGCACCCGGCTCTCCAGCGCCACCGGCCTTCCAATGGTCGACGACGGGCCAGGTAGCGTCGATGAAGTCCTGGTAGAGATGCTCCAGCCGATCGAGGTCCCACCACGATCGCACTCTGGCGCGCAGGTCGCCGAATGCCAGGTATTCGGCTCGGAAGAGGCTGACGTACTCCGACAGGCCGTCCGCAGCCAGCACGTTCGCGGTCTCGTTGGCCAGGTGGCCGGGCGCGACCCAGACACCGGCGGCAACAGTGCCGAAACCAAGCCAGCCGAGCCTGGACCGCAGCGCGTGCCGCTTGGCGCGCTCCTGCTCGGGGACGCTGAACACGACGAGCAGCCAGCCGTCGGAAGTGCTGGCCTGCTGGCGTCCGAAGATCCGCATGTCCCCCTGTGCCAGGATGTCGCGGCCCCGGGCCGACAGCGCGTAACCCGCCGCTCCGCCCACTCGGTGCGGTTCGACCAGGCCATGCTGCTTGAGCCGGGAAACAGCCGACCGCACGGCAGGCTCGGCTATCCCAAGATCGACCATCAGCCTGATCAGCGCGGCTACGCTCAGCCAGCCACCCATGTCGCGGGCATACAGCCCGTAGATCGTGACGATCAACGCCCGCGGCTGCGCCTGCAGGCCCTGCTGCCCCGCGATCCCGCGGCGAGGTGCAACGCCATAGGTGCCCACCTGACCGAACCTAGCCGCAGCACACCGACAGCTCCCATGATTCGTTGACTATCGTCATCGCGGCGCGATACTGAGACCGTTCTGGCGTCGCCACAAGGAGGTCGCGACATGCAGCTCTCGCCGTCCGCGCACGCCGATACGTTCTGTCGCGACAGCCTGCCTCCGCCCGTGCAGTGGCCCGAACTCGACTTCAGCCTGCCCGGCCTGAACTACCCGGACAGGCTGAACGCGGCCGACGAATTGCTGGACGCGACCATCGCCGTGTACGGGGCGGACCGCCGCTGCCTGCTGACACCGACCGAGACCTGGAGCTACCGCGACCTTGCGGTTCGCGCCAGCCAGGTCGCCAGGGTGCTGACCGATGACCTGGGCCTGCTCCCGGGCAACCGCGTCCTGCTGCGCGGCCCGAACAACCCCTGGCTCATCACCTGCTGGTTCGGCATACTCAAGGCCGGCGGCGTCGCTGTCACCACCATGCCGATGCTGCGGGCAGGCGAACTGGCCACCATCGGCGAGATCGCGCAGGTGCGGCTCGCGCTGTGCGACCACAGGTTCACCGCCGACCTGGCAGCCGCCAACGTGCCCGACTTGCGGATCATTAGCTACGGAAGCGGCGGCGAAAATGATCTGAGTGCGCTCATGAAGGGGAACGAACTGGGTTTCTGGTCAGTGCGCACCGCAGCCGACGATGTCGCCATCATCGCGTTTACCTCGGGCACGACGGGGCGGCCGAAGGCCACCATGCACTTTCACCGCGATCTGCTGGCCGTGGCCGACACGTTCTCCAAGCACGTGCTCAGGCCGCTACCCGACGACCTGTTCGCCGGCACTCCGCCGGCTGCGTTCACGTTCGGCCTCGGCGGGCTCGTGCTGTTCCCGTTCCGCGTGGGCGCTGCCTCGCTGCTGCTGGAGCAGGCCAGCCCAGCCCAGCTCGCCGACCACATCGCAGCTCACGGCGTCACAGTGCTGTCGACGGCGCCCACCGCCTACCGCGCCATGCTGGCGGCAGGAAAGGCGGAACAGCTCCGCGGCCTGCGCAGGCCGGTCTCAGCCGGTGAGCACTTGCCCGCCGGCACCTGGCAGGAGTTCTACGACTCGACTGGCGTCAAGATCATCGACGGCATCGGCAGCACCGAGCTGCTGCACATCTTCATCGCAGCTGCCGACGATCAGATCAGGGCCGGCTCGACGGGTCTCGCGGTACCGGGTTATCACGCGGCCGTTCTGGACGGCGAGGGCAAGCCCGTGCCCGATGGCGAGCCGGGCAGGCTGGCCGTCAAGGGCCCTACAGGCTGCCGGTACCTCAGCGACGACCGCCAGCTCAGCTATGTCAGGGATGGCTGGAACCTGACGGGCGACACCTACGTCAGGGACTCTGACGGCTACTTCTGGTACCAGGCGCGCTCCGATGACATGATCATCTCGGGTGGCTACAACATCGCCGGGCCCGAGATCGAGGAGGTGCTGCTCAGCCATCCGGACGTGGCTGAGTGCGGGGTCGTCGGCGCACCGAACGCGGCTCGCGGCCAGATCGTCAAGGCGTTCGTGGTCTTGCGCGACGGCGTTAGCGGTGACGACGCCAAGGCGCGGGAACTGCAGGACCTAGTCAAGCAGCGGATCGCACCGTACAAGTACCCGCGCGCCGTCGAGTTCGTTCCGGGGCTACCCCGGACCAACACCGGCAAGCTGCAGCGCTTCCGGCTGCGCGAACAGGCCGCCGGGACTGAGTGAGACAAGGGATCTCCGGCTGCGTCAGCGATGCCTTCCGCACCCGCGTCGAGCAGATTCTGGGCAGCATCCTGTGCTGCAGGCGCAGCAGGGAGGGCTCAGGTCTGCACGACCACCGGGATGATCATCGGGCGGCGGCGATAGTTGTCGTTCACCCAGCGTCCGACGGTCCGCCGGACGAGCTGGCGAAGCTGGTGAACCTCGTCGATGCCGTCCCGGGCCGCGGCCGCGAGCGCCTCCTCCACCAGTGGCACGACCTCGGCCAGCGCCTCGTCATCGATGCCCGACCCCCGCGCATGGATCTCCGGGCCGGCCACCAGCTTGCCGCTGGTCGAGTCCACGACGACGACGACCGAGATGAAGCCCTCGTCACCGAGGATGCGCCGGTCCTTGAGCGAAGTCTCGGTGATGCCGCCCACCGATAGCCCGTCGACGTACACGTAGCCGCACGGCACTTTGCCCGCGACGGCTATCTGACCGCCGACCAGGTCAACGACGACGCCGTCCTCGGCGATCACGATGTTCTGCTCGGGCACGCCGGTCAGCGCGGCCAGGTCGGCATGCGCCTTCAGGTGCCGCCACTCGCCGTGCACCGGGATGAAGTTGCCGGGTCGCACCAGGTTCAGCACGTACAGCAGTTCGCCCGCCGGGGCGTGACCGGACACGTGGACCAGCGCGTTTCCCTTGTGCACGACGCGCGCACCCAGGCGCGTCAGGTCATTGATGATCCGGGAGACCGCTGCCTCGTTGCCTGGCACCAGCGAAGACGCGAGGATCACGGTGTCGCCGGCGGCGATCCTGATCGGGTGGTCTCGTGCCGCCATCCGGGACAGCGCGGACATCGGCTCGCCCTGGGAGCCGGTGGAGATCAGCACGATCTCCTCGGGCGGCATCTCCTCGGCCTCCTTCAGGTCGACGAGTAGCCCGCCAGGCACCGACGGCACGCGAAGGTAACCCAAGTCGCGCGCGACTCCCATGTTCCGCACCATGGACCGGCCGACCAGTGACACCCTCCGGCCGTGCTCAGCGGCTGCGTCCATCACCTGTTGCACCCGGTGCACGTGGCTGGCGAAGCAGGACACGATGACCCGCTGCTTCGCGGCGCCGAACACGTCTGACAGTACGGGCCCGATCTCTCGCTCGGGCGTGACGATGCCAGCCACCTCGGCGTTGGTGGAGTCGGCGAGCAAAAGGTCGACTCCGTCCGCGCCTAGCCTGGCGAACCCGCCGAGGTCGGTGAGCCTGCCATCGAGCGGCAGTTGGTCCATCTTGAAGTCGCCAGTGTGCAGCACCAAGCCGGCCCCGGTCCTGATCGACACGGCCAGCGCGTCCGGGATGGAGTGGTTCACTGCGAAGAACTCCAGCCCGAACGGGCCGCAGCTCAGACTGGCGCCCGCGGCGACCTCGACCTGCTCGGGGACGATTCGATGCTCGACGAGCTTGCTGGCCACCATGGCAAGCGTCAGCCGCGACCCGATCAGCGGAATGTCGGCCCGCCGATGCAGCAGGTACGGCACGGCACCGATATGGTCCTCGTGCGCGTGGGTTAGCACCAGCGCCTCGATCTCCTCGAGCCGCCCCTCAAGGCAGGAGAAGTCGGGGAGTATGAGGTCCACGCCCGGCTGATCCGGCTCGGGGAACAGCACGCCGCAATCGACGACGAGCAACCGTCCGGCGTACTCGAAGGCCGTCATGTTGCGGCCGATCTCGCCGAGGCCGCCAAGCGCGACTATGCGCAGGCCGCCGGCGGCCAGTGGCGGCGGTGGCCCCAGCTCCGGGTGCGGGTGGCTCACCGGAGTTTGACACCGCCCGCCGTGAGGTCCTGTCTGAGCTGCTCGACCTCGGCGGCGGTGGCGTTGACCAGAGGTGGCCGGACATGACCGCCGGGCAGGCCGAGCATTGCCAGGGCCGCCTTCGTCGTGATCACGCCTTGGGTGCGAGTCATGCCGGTGTAGACCGGCAACGCCGCTCGGTGGATGGCCAGCGCTTCGGCTACCCGGCCCGCCAGGTGGGCGTCGATCATGTCGTGCAGCCGGTCGCCGATGATGTGCGAGTGAACGCTGACGAAGCCGCTGGCACCCACCGACAGCCACGGCAAGTTCAACGGGTCGTCACCGCTGTAGAAGGCCAGCTCGGTGCGCGCCATCACCCACGAGCCGGCCAGCAGGTCGCCCTTGGCGTCCTTGACGGCGACGATCCGCGGGTGCTCGGCCAGCGCCACCAGAGTTTCGGTGGCGATCGCCGTGGCGGTCCGGCCGGGAATGTCGTAAACCATGACGGGCAGCCTGGTCGCGTCGGCCACGGCGGTGAAGTGGGCGAGCAGCCCGCTCTGCGGTGGCTTGTTGTAGTACGGCGTGACGACCAGCAGGCCGTGCGCGCCCGCGTCCTCGGCCGCGCGGGCAAGCTCGCAGGTGTGAGCGGTGTCGTTCGTGCCAACGCCGGCGACGATGGTGGCCTGGTCGCCGACCGCGTCCAGCACTGTCGAAAGCAGCCTGGACTTCTCCTCGTCCGAGGTTGTCGGCGACTCCCCGGTCGTGCCGCTGACCACTAGCCCGTCGTTGCGCATCTCGGTGACCAGGTACTCGGCGAGCCGTGCTGCGCCGTCGTAGTCGATGGCCCCGTCCTCGCGCATCGGAGTGATCATCGCTGTCAGCATGCGTCCGAACGGTGCTGACGCGGAGCGGCCTGTTGTCTCGCCTGCTGGCGTCGCGGTATCGGTCATACACCGAACGCTACCGGTCGGCGCCGAGCAGGTGTACCGCCGGCGCGGCATGAGCCGGGCGAGTGAACCCTGTCGGTCGAAGGGCCGAGAGCAGCGAGTCCGGGCTGCCACCGAGACGGGCGCTGCGACGTGAGCTCGGGGGTACCCACGCCGCGGCGCCTAACCCATTATCGGCCGCCATTGCACGGCGCGTTACTCGTTGAGCGCAATTTGTTAAGGTAAGGGCTTCGCGAGCGGCCGACCGACCATTGCAGGCTCGCAGCAGCGGCCGCCGCAAGGATCTAGGCGGAACTGGCGGCCATTCGGGGCCGTACCACGGCCCCTCCATCCCATACCTGGAGGGGCCTACACCATTGTCCCTGTGTGTGCTGTGGCGGTCCGGCAGCGACACGCCGGCACCCGTCGTGCGCAGATGACCCGACCGCTGCCGCGCGTCGCGGCGGCTGCGATAAGCTACCGCCGTCCCGGGGCCACTCCCGGGACGGCGCTGTGCCCAGCGAAGCCGGTGAGATTCCGGCGCTGTCCCGCAACGGTGATGCCTCCGCCCGGAGGCCAAGCCCGGACGCCTGGCCCGCGCCAACGAGAGTCCTCGGAGGAAGGGCGGCTCGTTCCGATGCCCCGTCGGTATCGCAGCGGACGCACTTCGTCCTCCAGAACCGACGGAGGATGATCATGCGAATTCCCGATCGCGTGCTACCCGCTCTCGCGGCGGCCGCAATCATTGCTATTGCATGCGCGGCATGCGGCAGCTCAAGCACCGGCACGAACACGGCAGCAACCTCAGCAGCAGCCGGCTTCCCGGTGACGGTCCATGCAGCCAACGGCGCGGTGCACATCAAGTCTCGGCCCGACGCGATCATCTCGCTGGCGCCGACGGCTACCGAAATGCTGTACGCCATCGGCGCGGGGGCGCAGGTCAAGGCCGTCGACGACGACTCCGACTATCCGACCCAGGCGCCCCGGACCAAGCTTTCGGGCTACGACCCGAACGCTGAGGCGATCGCCGCCTACAAGCCGGACCTAGTGGTCATCTCCAACAACATCGACAACATTGAGCAGGAGCTGAAGGAGCTGTCTATCCCGGTGCTCGACCTTCCGGCCGCGGTGACGCTGTCGAACGTGTACACCGAGATGGACCAGCTCGGCGCCGCTACCGGGCACGCGGCCCAGGCCAAGCGCGAAGACGCCAGCATTCGCTCTGAGATCAGCGCGATCGTCGCCGCGGCGCCCACCCATGCCAAGCCGCTGACCTACTACTACGAGCTGTCCACGAACCCTTACTACTCGGTCACTTCCTCGACATTCGTCGGCAGCCTGCTGGCGCTGCTCGGGATGAAGAGCATCGCGGACAGCATCACCGGCCCCGCTGCGGCCGACGGGTATCCCAGCATGTCAGCCGAATTCATACTCAAGTCCAACCCGGATTACATCATCCTGGCCGACACTGGCGCCGACGGCGGGCAGGACGCCGCCACGGTGTCGGCGCGCCCAGGATGGTCGGTGCTGTCCGCGGTGAAGGACAAGCACATCATCGTGCTCAACGCCGATATCGCCTCCCGCTGGGGACCAAGGATCGTCGACCTACTGCGCGACGTCGAAACTGCCATCACGGCCGGAGCGCGGTGACCGGGCTGATGCGGCGGCACACGACCGGGCCGGATTCCGAGCAGGTCCGGCCGGCCGCCTACGTTCATCGCCGGGCAGACTCGGCCGCCGAGGCTCGGGCCGCGATGACACCGGCCAGCACCGTCCGGCCTGCGCCCGACACGCTGGTTCGCAGTCGACCCGCCCTGGCCTTCAAGCCCATCCGGCCGGGACGAGCGGTGGCGATCGCCTCGGCGGCGCTCGTCGTGTCCGTCATCGCCGGAGTGGCGATCGGGCCTGCAGGGCTTTCGGTACCGACAGTTGCCGAGGCGATCATGACCAGGCTGCCCTGGCATCCCTCCTTCCCCGTGTCCGCCATCGACACCGCGATCGTCTGGCAACTTCGCATGCCCAGGGTGGTCCTCGGAGTCCTTGTCGGCTCCATGCTGGCCGGCGGTGGTGCGGCCTACCAGGGGATCTTCCGTAACCCCTTGGCCGATCCCTACCTGCTCGGGATCGCTGCCGGGGCCGGACTCGGCGCCACGGTCGTGGTGGTGAGTGGCGGCAGCCAGGCCCTGCTACCCCCGGCGGCGTTTGGCGGCGCCGCCGTTGCCGTCGCCCTGACCTACGGTCTCGGCCTGACCGCCGGCCGTTCCGGGCGCCAGGGCGCGATAGGCGGCGGAACCGGCTCGATCCTGCTCGCCGGCATAGCCATCGCCGCTCTGCTCACCGCGTTCCAGACCTACCTCCAGCAGGAGCACGCACAGACGCTGCAGGCCGTGTACTCCTGGATCCTCGGCGGGCTGTCCGGAGCGACGTGGTCGGACGTCTGGCTGATCCTGCCCTATGTCGCGGTGTCAGCGGTCGTGCTGGTGACGCACCGCCGACTGCTCGACGTCCTGCGTGTCGGCGAGGCCGAAGCAACCGGTCACGGGCTCGACGTGGCCAGGGTCCGGCTCACCGTGGTGATCGCGGCGACTCTCGGCGTGGCTGCCGCCGTGGCAGTCAGCGGACTGATCGGCTTCGTGGGGATCATCGTCCCGCATACGGTGCGGATGACCGCCGGGCCGAGCTACCGCATCGTGCTGCCGGTCTCGATGATCGGCGGCGCGGCCTTCCTCGTCCTGGCTGACATTGCCGCCAGAACCGTGCAAGCGCCGGCCGAAGTGCCGATCGGCGTCATCACCGCGCTGGTCGGAGCACCGTTCTTCCTGTTCGTGCTCAGGTTCCGGCGAGCAGAGCAGGATCTGGCGTGATCGCGTTCAACGACCTGACCGTCCGCTATGGCGCCACGGTCGCGCTGGACAGCGTTACCGGAAGCGTGGCCGATGGGGAGTGGCTCGGCGTCATAGGGCCGAACGGCGCGGGAAAGACCACGCTGCTGAACGCCATCGCCCGCCTGCTAACGTTCCAGGGCACAGTCCTCGTGTGCGACGTTCCGGCCTGCGGGCTGAGCCGACGCGACCTTGCGCGGCTGATCGCTTACGTCCCGCAGCGCCCCAACTTCCCGCCGGACATGACGGTCAGCGAGTACGTGCTACTCGGCCGCACAGCGCACATCGGCTACTTCCGGGTGGAGACCGCAGCAGACAGGCGGATCTGCGCGGAGGTCCTCGACCGGCTCGACCTCGGGATGATGGCCGACCGCACGCTGCGGGCTATGTCCGGCGGGGAACTGCAGC
>JASHSO010000189.1 GCA_030038715.1 Streptosporangiaceae bacterium | reverse complement strand
GAACCGCCAGGATCACGCTGCGGTTGTCGGAGGGCCTGAAGGCGCACGTCGAGAGCGCGGCCTTGAGTTCGGGCATGTCGGTGAACGCCTGGCTCGTCCGGGCCATCGGCCGGGCACTCGACTTGCGGACAGACCGCGGCCAGCGGCCACGGCCGGGTGTCGGGAGGCGATACACCGGCTTCGCCCGGAGCTAACTTCAGCCGCCCAGTACTGAGCTAACTGTCAGCCGTCAACACGTAAGACCACCACAAGAAGGGCACAGCCATGACCAGCTGGGACTTCCCATGCGCGGATCCGGTCGACATCGACATCGACTCGTGGAGCTCCGGCAGCGTCGCCATAGCTGCCGAGCCGACAGACACCGTTACCGTCGAGGTGGTGCCGAGTCGCGCTCACGCCGACCTTGACGACCTGCTCGCGGACGTCCGCGTCAGCTTCGACGACGGCCGCTTGCAGATCGTCGGCCCGCGTTTCGGTACCTTCCGCCGCTGGCGAGGGCTCGACCTGACGATCAAGGCCCCGGCGGGCTCCCGGTTCGCCGCCCGGACCGCGTCGGCCGACGTGAGCTGCGTCGGCGTTCTCGGCGCACTCATCGTGCAGACGGCCAGCGGCGACGTGACGGCCGCGACAGTCACCGGCGAGGCCACCGTGCAGACTGCCAGCGGCGACGTTGCGATCGCCAAGGTCGGAGCGGACGCGACCATCAGCACCGCCTCCGGCGACATCCAGCTCGCCTCCGTCGGTGACAGCGCCCACCTCAACACCGCCAGCGGCGACGTCAGCGTGGGTGAGTGCCAGAGTTCGGTCACCGCTCGCACCGCGAGCGGGGACGTCGACCTCGGTGCCGTCTCGTCCGGCAACATCGGCCTGACCAGCGCCTCCGGCGACCTGGCCGTCGCCGTTGTGCCGGGGATCGCCGTCTACCTGGACCTGGCCAGCACCGCTGGCAGCATCCGGAGCGAACTGGATGCCGATGAGGGCACCGCCGCCGACGCAGCCGTCGAGATCAAGTGCCGCACGCTGAGCGGCGACATCAGGATCAGAAAGGCCAGGCCCAGCGCCAGCCGACCGGCCAGCACCGAGCAGAGTTCGTCGCCGACCGCAGGCAACTAGCGGTCAGCCATACAGAAAGGGCGTACTCCGTCATGAGCAGCCGTCCTCTCGAGGCGCTGGCAGCCCAGCGCCTGGAAGAACTGCGTAGTCTCGCAGCCGCCCAGCGCACCGCCGAGCGCGGCAGCGAGCCGCACGGGTCATTGCGCGAACGCACCGGCTGGACCCTGGTTGGCCTCGGGCTGCGGCTCGCAGTCCCGGCACGGCCACGGCCCGGCGACGTCCGGCCCTAGGTGTCTCGCGATGTGCTCGACCCGACCGGCAACCTGTCGGCTATCCAGCCCTCTGCGAGTTCTCCCGTGGCAATGATCTCAGCCGGCCCGGTGAGAAGGCTTGCCGTATCGCTCGGGGTCACGGCCAGCATCCCGCCAGGAACGCGCACGCTCCAGGGCACAGTCGGCCCGTCGGGCCACTCGCCCAAGGCCACTGCCGCGGCGACCGCCGCGGCCACGGCCCCAGTCCCGCAGGACAACGTCTGGCCCGAGCCGCGTTCGTGCACCCGCATCTCGACGTCGTGGTCGCCGACGATCCGCACCACCTCGACGTTGGCCCCGTCCTTGAGGTCGGCCGGCGCCAGCAGCCGGGGCGCAGTCAGGTCGATGGCGGCGATCGGCTGATCCACCACGCAAGCCACATGGGGGTTGCCCACGGTGATGGCCAGGCCGGCCAGCCGCTGACTGCCCGCCTCGACGGCGCCGGTCCCGGTCACCCTCGCACTGCCCATGTCGACCGTGAACTGGCCGTCCGGCAGGGCACGAACCACTCGTTCGCCCGCCCTGGTGGCGATCACTAGTTCTGGCCCGACGGCCAACCCTCGCTCGATCAGGTATTTGGCGAACACTCTGATTCCGTTGCCGCACATCTCCGCTATGCCGCCGTCGGCGTTCCGGTAGTCCATGAACCACTCGGCGCTCCCGGTGTCGCCGGAACCGGCTGACGCTCCCAGGGCTGGCTCGATCCGCTTGGCAGCGGACATCCGGACGACTCTCAGCACCCCATCGGCGCCAAGCCCGGTACGCCGGTCGCAGAGGGCGGCAACCAGCCCGGCCGGAAGGTCGAGCAGCCCGTCGATGTCGGGCACGATGACAAAGTCATTGCCGGTGCCGTGACCCTTCGCGAACAGCATGACCACGATGGTAGTCGCGGTCACCGCTCGAGCAGCCGTCGAGCAACCCGCCCTTTCGGCTTCCGTCGCAGCCATCGCTACAGGTCAAGGCGACAACAGGCCCCGCACGGCGCCGGCGGACAACGCCATGGCACCAAGCGCGCGCAGCGCCGGCGGACATAGTCCGCGGCAGCAGGCCCCGCACGGCGCCGGCGGACAACGCCATGGCACCAAGCGCGCAGCGCCGGCGGACATGGTCCGCGGCAGCAGGCCCTGCACGGCGCCGGAGAACATACTCCATCGCAACAAGCCCGAGGGCGCTGAAGATACTCCGGCCAGTATCGGGATGCTACGGAGCGTAATGCGTT
>JASHSO010000188.1 GCA_030038715.1 Streptosporangiaceae bacterium | reverse complement strand
GAGCCGTTCAACGCTGCGGCTGCCATTGCGTCGCTCAAAGAGGCGGTGGCCGACAAGAGTATCCACGACACGCCTCTGCTCGGCGTCACCAGCTACTCCGCGCCTTCGCCCTACAAGCTAGTGATCAAGCTAAAGGCGCCTTACGCAGCCTTCCTCGATGGACTGGCCCGGATCGCGATGGTTGCACCGAAGACGTTCTCGACAGCCAGCAAGACGCCGGTAGGCACGGGCCCATACAAGTTCGTCTCTTGGACTCCGAATAGCAAGATTGTCCTGACCAGGAATAACTCCTATTTCGGCGCCAAGCCTTCGTACCAGACCCTGATCTTCAAGCCTGTCGCCGACACGAGTGTGGCGCTATCCGACCTGGAGGCGGGCGACGTCGACATTGTCGCGAGCGTACCGACAAGCGCGGTTGCGCAACTCAACCCGGCCCAGGCCAGGGTAGTCGCGCCTGCCACCTCGAACGCGCTCGAGCTGATCGAGTTCAACTCCTCAGGGAAACTGCACAACCCTCTGGTCAGGCGCGCTCTGGCTTACGCGCTTGACAAGGCGGCAGTCAACAAGATTGCCTACAACGACCGGGCGACCTTGACCTGGACCCCGATCCCACCAAGCTCGTTCGCATACGAGAACGAGGCTGGATACCCCTACAACCTCAGCAAGGCCAAAGCGCTCCTGGCCCAGGCAGGCGACTCGCACCTCAGTCTGACGATCATCATGCCGACCGGGTACCCGGACGCCCAGCAGCTCGGTCGAGTCTGGCAGGCCTCCTTGGCCCAGATCGGCGTGACGCTGAAGGTTGATGTGCTTCCGCTCTCGACCTGGTTGACCGAGTACACCGACGTCGATTACGACATGACGTGGAACACCTTCAATGCCAGCGCGGACCCGGATTCGTTCTTCACGATCATCATGGACGGGCACCGAAAGGACTTCCATGACCCGCAGTTCTTCAACCTCATGGCTCAGGGCGACTCGACCACCGCGCAGGCCAGCCGCGCGGCGATCTATCAGAAGCTGCAGAACATCCTGGTCCAGCAGCTGCCGGTGATGGTCGTCATGCGGACGCCCATACTTTCCGTTGTCAGCCCGAAGGTGTCGGGCTACGCCCTAAACCCGCTCGGCTGGGGGATCTACACAGGGGTGAAGGTCGGCTAGATGCGGACACCGCGCCTGCGCACCGGCACGCTAGCGGCAAGGCTGGCAAGGACGGTCGGCGTCCTTGTAGTCATTTCCCTTATCGTGTTTCTGGCGCTCAGGCTCACGCCTGGGGACCCGGCGGCTCTGCTGCTGGGTCCCCAGGCAGTTGGGCAGCCCGGCTACAAGATCGAGCTCGCCAACTTGCATAGACAGATGGGACTCAACTACCCGTTGCCTGTGCAGTACCTGATCTGGTTGAAGGGAATCCTCTCTGGAAATCTCGGCAACTCCAACCAGAATGGCGAGCCCGTAATTCGCCTCCTCGCAGGGGCAGCGCCACCCACCCTATTTCTGATTGGTCTGTCGCTGGCTATAGCGATCCCGCTCTCGATCGTTATTGGTACCACAGCGGCATACAGACCCTCGGGGATCGCAGATCGCTTCGTACGCGCCCTGGCAGACTTGTCGCTCGCCACGCCGACCTTCTGGCTGGGGCTCCTCCTCGTCATCCTGTTCGCGGTGCGTCTGCACCTGCTCCCTGCCACTGGCTATGTCTCACCCTTGGTGAGTCCAATGCAGTTCGCACGCAGCATGGCCCTGCCGGTAGTGACGGTAGTCGTGTACCTGGTCGGCGTTCTAACGCGGTATGTCTACGCCGAGATGTGCGAGGTCGGCGCACAGGATTATGTCCGCACCGCGCGGGCAATGGGCATCGCGGAGCCGACCGTCCTCTTCCGCTACGCACTTCGGAACGCCCTCATCCCGCTCATCGCCATCGTGGGGGTCCAATTTGCGGCGCTCATCAGCGGGGCGATTGTGGTGGAGCAGGTGTTCGGGCTCGGGGGCGTGGGCCAGCTAATGCTTCAAGGCGTAGTCCTCAAGGACTACCCGCTTGTGCAAGGCGGCGTGCTGCTGATAACGATCCTGGTTACAGTCGTCACGACCCTCGCCGACCTGCTTTACCGGTGGGTGGATCCCCGCCTGACATGAAGACTCACGTCTCCGCGATCCGGCAGCGGATGCCCAGCCTCTCGGCGTGCATCCTGATTGTCATCGGCATCCTGGTCGCGATCGCAGCGATCTACCCGCGAGCGTTCACCTCAGGGAACCCCAACGCTATCGACCCCAATGCCATTCTTGCCGGACCATCGCTGCGCCACCTGCTGGGCACTGACGAGGCGGGCGCTGACATCTACACCCGCATAATCTACGGAACGCGGCTGGACGCAGAAATATCGCTGTTCAGTGTTGGGATTGCCTACGCGGTAGGCGTGCCCCTCGGACTACTGGCCGGCTGGTGGCGCGGCGCACTCGACGAGATCCTGTCCCGCCTCTCGGCGGGAATCCTCGCCTTCCCGATCGTGCTGCTCGCTCTGCTGATCGTCGGCAGCTTCGGAACATCCGCACCCACCCTCATCGCGATCCTCGCACTAGCATTCCTGCCGCAGGTAACTCTGCTGGCCCGAGCCCAGACTATGGCAGTCTGCGCGCGCGGCTACGTCCTGGCAGCCAGGGCTACGGGCCTTCGGGAGCGCAGGATCATCACTGTGCATGTCTTGCACAACATCACTCCGCAGCTGCTCGTCTTGTCCCCCCAGCTCATGTCGCAAGCCATCCTGATCGAGGCGAGCCTCAGCTACCTCGGGGTCGGAATTCAACCGCCTGCCATCACCTGGGGAAGCCTGCTCCTGGACGCGAGCAATTACTACCAGCAAGATCCTCTGTACGCAATCAGCACCGGACTGGTGGTAACGATAGCCGCTGCGCTGCTTCTCGTGGCGGGTGACCTCATCTCACGGTGGGCGGACCCGCTACGGCGACGTTAGGAAAAAACGTGGCCATGTCTGCCGGTTTGCAAGGCGAAGCACCGTCGGACGGTGTCAGCTCCGGCACTGCATCACTGCTGGAAGTACGACACCTATCGGTCACCTACACGCGTCGCCTCGCCCGGAATGACGGGCAGACACGGGAGTCACGCCATGCAGTCCGCGATGTGAACTTCGACGTCCCGAGGCGCGAGACACTCGGACTCGTCGGAGAGTCCGGGTCGGGCAAAACTTCTGTCGGACTCGCCATACTGAACCTGATCGCAGCCGCCGGAAGCGTCAGGTTCGACGGGCAGGAGATACTCGGCCTGCACGGAGCCACGATGCGCCAGCTGCGAACGCGAATGCAGATGGTCTTCCAAGATCCGACGGCCAGCCTCGATCCGCGAATGACCGTTCGCCGGATCGTGCGAATGCCGATCAAGGCGCACAGGATCGCGACTGGCACGGGTATTGACGACCTAGTGGCCGAGGTGCTTAACAAGGTTTCCCTTGACACCGCTGTGATGAGCAGGTACCCGCACCAGCTGAGCGGTGGCCAGCGGCAGCGTGTGGCGATTGCCCGTGCCCTGGCCACTGCGCCGGACTTCATTGTCTGCGACGAGATCACCTCGTCACTGGATGTCTCCGTCCAGGCTCAGGTCGTTAACTTGCTCATGGACTTGCAGGCTGACCTGGGCCTCACTCTCTTGTTCATCAGCCACAACCTGGGCATAGTCCGCCAGGTCAGCGGCCTCATCGCTGTCATGTACTACGGACGCGTCGTCGAACTCGGCCAGTCAGAGCAGATATACGCTAACTCGCTACATCCGTACACCAAGGCGCTACTTGAGGCTGTGCCGAGCCCGGATCCGGCACTGGAGACCCGGCCCACGCGGGCTTACCTGCGGGCGGATGCCACCACCGCGGGTCTTCACAAAGTGTGGTCAGGCGGTTGCGTCTACCAGGACCGCTGCCCTTTTACGACAGACCTCTGCCGACGCGTCGAGCCTGAGCTTGGTGCATCTGCCGCAGGGCATTCCGTGGCCTGCCATCGTGTCGACGAGATCCGCACGGGCACTGCAGAGTGCACGGAGGGGGACTCATGAGCGAGCAGGAGAAGGTACTTGCGCCGCTGCTGGAGATCAACAATCTGGCCGTATCGTTCCGCTCCGGGCGTCGGACCGTCCCAATCATCCATGGGGTGTCCATGCGGGTTGCCGCAGGCGAGCGCGTCGGAGTCATCGGCGAATCAGGATCCGGCAAAACCGTCACTGCTCTCTCAGTCTTGGGACTGCACGATAAGCGCCGGACGCGGTACGGGACGGTCTCTGCGATTGAATTCGGCGGCACCGACCTGCTTCGCCTCCCGCCAAAGGATATGCGGAAGCTCCGCGGTGGCGATATCGCCATGGTGTTCCAGGACCCGGCAACATCCCTCAACCCGGTATTCACCATCGCGGCGCAGCTGCTGCCCGTGCTGCGGATCCATCAGAACCTTTCACGGAGGGCGGCGCACGAGGCTGCCGTCGCCGCACTGGCCGCCGTGGAGATCCGGGATCCGGTCAGGGTCCTGAACTCCTACCCGCACGAGCTTTCCGGCGGCATGCGCCAGCGCATCCTGATTGCCATGGCGGTCGCCTGCCGGCCTCGGCTGCTCATCGCCGACGAGCCAACCTCGGCGCTAGACGTGACTGTGCAGGCCACGGTGCTCGATCTACTGAGCGAACTTGTCACCGAGTCGGCGATGTCCTTGCTGCTGATCACTCACGACATGGGAGTGATCGCACGCCTCTGCAGCTACATGTACGTCATGTATGCCGGACGGGTCGTGGAGCAGGGGCCGGTTAAGGACTTGTTCCAGTCGTCATGGCACCCGTACACCAGAGGACTGCTGCAGAGCACGCCGCGTATGAACGGGCCAAGGCCGCGCCGACTCGCCACGCTCACGGCCGGGCAATCCGACCTGCAGCCAGACGTGTCAATCACAGGTTGCTCATTCGCGTCGCGATGTCCATACGCCATCGAGCGCTGCTACACAGAGGTGCCGGTCCTTGCGTCGGCCCACCATGCCGCGTCCTGCCACCGCTGGCAAGAGCTCGTCGCATCTGGATTCGCGGTGGCGAATAGCTTGGCGCCGACGCCGAGCGCGGCAGGAGGGCAGGACAGTGACTAGCCCGCACGCCAATCTCAATCGGCCGGAGCTGCTGTATGGACAGAGTCAAGACATTCGACCGCGCTACATTCCGCGGAGCAGCATGCCGAGCAAACTCTGCCGACGGCAGCGGTCCGTGACGGTCGAAGGCCATCGTACGTCTCCTGGCGAGCCGACCCAAAGACATTCACCTAGTAGTAGAGGAAGGCCATGACTACGCCGGCGAATCTGAGATTGCGTACTGACCTATTCGTGGGGGGCAGGTTCCGCCAAGCAGCTTCCGGCGAAAGATTCGACACCGAGAATCCCGCAAACGGAAGCCCCCTTGCAAGCATCGCGTCGGGAGCAGCCGAAGATATCGATATGGCTGTGCGGGCCGCACGTGAAGCGTTCGACGATGGCCGATGGTCACGGCAGCCACCTGCCGAGCGCAAGGCTATCCTGCTGCGGATGGCGGACCTCATTGAGCAGAATGCCGATGAGCTGGCATTACTTGATTCGTTGGAAGCTGGCAAGCCGATCTCCGATTGCATCAATGATGACCTGCCGCAGGCTGTTACCACCTTCCGCTGGTATGCGGAACTGATCGACAAGGTCTTCGACACCGTCGCTCCGACGGGCCCAGACGTGCTTGGCCTTGTACGCCGTGAGCCTATCGGCGTCGTGGGAGCAGTGCTCCCCTGGAACTTCCCGCTCGCGCTCGCAGCGTGGAAGGCTGCCGCCGCCCTTGCCGCAGGCAACTCGATGGTTATCAAGCCTGCAGAGCTTAGTTCCCTGTCGGCATTGCGCCTTGCCGAGCTGGGAGCAGAGGCAGGCCTCCCGGACGGGGTGCTCAACGTCGTACCCGGAATGGGCGAGACGGCGGGGCAAGCATTGGGACGACATATGACTGTTGATGCCGTTACATTTACGGGTTCCGGCGAAGTCGGTCGTTTGTTCCTGCGATACGCATCCGAGAGCAACCTGAAGCGTGTCGTGCTTGAGTGTGGCGGCAAGAGCCCGCAGGTAGTTATGCGGGACGCTCCGGATCTTGATGAGGTTGCTGCTGGGGTCCTGAGTGCTGGCTACACAAACATGGGTGAGAACTGTACATGTGGCTCCAGGCTGATCGTTCATCAATCTCTCCACGATGAGCTCCTACAGAAACTGATCGATAGAACGAGCGACTGGCGAGTGGGCAATCCACTGGAGGTCTCAACTCGTATCGGGCCAATGATCGAGCAGGCGCATCTGCGGAAAGTCCTGTCATACATCGATCTCGGCCGGGCCGAGGGTGCTGTACTGGCATCGGGAGGCGAACGAGTCCTGAGTGAGACGGGTGGATACTTCGTGGTTCCCACGATCTTTGATCAAGTAGACAACTCGATGAGAATCGCACAAGAGGAGATCTTTGGACCCGTCATTTCTATTATCACATTCGCTGATGAGGAAGAAGCCGTCACGATAGCCAATGACACCAAGTACGGGTTAGCTGCGTCGTTGTGGACCACGAGTATCGATACAGCTCTTCGGATGGCCGGCTCTCTGAAGGCCGGAACTGTATCAGTTAATTGTTACTCCG
>JASHSO010000187.1 GCA_030038715.1 Streptosporangiaceae bacterium | reverse complement strand
GGGCACTACACCGGGCCGGGCGAACCGGGCTCGGTGACGGTAGCGGCCGACCCGGTCGGCCCCGCGCACTGGGTGGAGCAACTGCGGGTAGCCGACATGAGCGTTGGCACCTACTCGATTCCGGCCGGCGGGGCAGACGACCAGGCACCGCACACCGAAGACGAGATCTACGTGATCACCACGGGGCGCGCGACGCTTGTGGGCGGCTCGGACAGCGTCGAGGTCGGGCCCGGCTCGGTGATCTACGTGCCAGCGACCGAGAACCACCGGTTCGTGGAGATCACCGAGGACCTGGCGGCGATCGTCGTCTTCGCACCCGCGGAAGAGACGCGGGCCGGCCCTTAGCGTCGAAGGAGCGCGGCTGACCGCGGCCTGCGCGCGCTGACCTGGCTGACCCGCGCGTTAACCTGATCTCGGGGTGCCTCACGTGGCTGGGCAGGTACGGGCGGGTTTCGCCAGGCAGGAGGCGTTCGGGATGAGCGGCAGGAAGATACCCGACCAGGACCGGCTGCTGACTCCCGCCGAGGTCGCGTCCATGTTTCGCGTTGATCCCAAGACCGTGACCCGGTGGGCGAGGGACGGCAGGCTCACCGCCGTCCGCACCCTTGGCGGGCACCGGCGCTACCGGGAGGCGGAGGTCCTGGCGTTGCTGCGTGCGGCCGCGGCCGCAGCCGGGGACTAACCGCGTGGCGGGCTGGCGCGGTGAGCCATGGCCGCATCCGCCAGTGCATAGAGTTGCTCTGTGGCAGATCCGGCGAGCTACCGGCCGGCGCCTGGGTCAGTCCCCGAGTCGCCAGGCGTCTACAGGTTCCGCGACGAGCGCGGCCGGGTCATCTACGTCGGTAAGGCCAAGAGCCTGCGGTCCCGGCTGAATTCTTACTTCGCCGATTTCGCCGGCCTGCATCCGCGCACTCAGTCGATGCTGCGCTGCGCCGCCCAGGTCGACTGGACAGTGGTCGGAACCGAGGTGGAGGCGCTGCAACTGGAGTACTCCTGGATCAAGGAGTTCGACCCTCGGTTCAACGTCAGGTACCGCGACGACAAGAGCTATCCCTACCTCGCCGTGCTGATGAACGAGGAGTTCCCGCGGGTCCAGGTGATGCGCGGAGCAAAACGGCGCGGCGTGCGCTACTTCGGCCCGTACTCGCACGCATGGGCGATCAGGGACACAGTGGACACCCTGCTCCGGGTGTTCCCGGTCCGAACCTGCTCTGCGGGGGTTTTCAAGCGAGCAGGCCAGATAGGCCGCCCGTGCCTGCTCGGCTACATCGGCAAGTGCTCGGCTCCATGCGTCGGCAGGATCAGCGCAGCCGATCATCGACGGCTTGCCGAGGAATTCTGTGACTTCATGGCCGGCCAGACCGGCAGGTTTATCAAGCGCCTTGAGGCTCAGATGCTGACCGCGTCGGCAGCCGAGGAGTACGAGCGGGCAGCCAGGCTACGCGACGACATCCAGGCACTGCACCGGGCGCTGGAAAAGCAGGCGGTCGTGCTGCCGGACGGCACTGACTGCGACGTGATAGCGCTGGCCGAGGACCAGCTTGAGGCCGCCGTGCAGGTGTTCTATGTGCGTGGCGGCCGGGTTCGTGGCCAGCGCGGCTGGGTCGTGGACAAGGTCGAAGACGTCACGTCCAGCGACCTGGTCGAGCACTTCCTCGGTCAGGTATACGGCGACGACCCGGCGGCCGAGGATGGGCCAGCCCGGCCCGCCGCCATTCCGCGGGAGGTGCTGGTTCCCACCCTGCCGCCTGGCGCCGGTGCCGTAGCGGAATGGCTCACGAGCATGCGCCAGGGCCGGGTAAGCCTGCGCGTGCCGCAGCGCGGGGACAAGAGGGCATTGCTCGACACCGTGGCAAGGAACGCGCTGGAGTCGCTGGCGCTGCACAAGACACGCCGGGCCAGTGACCTGACCACGCGCAGCGTGGCGCTGCAGGAAATCCAGGACGCGCTTGGCCTGGACGACGCGCCGCTGCGAATCGAGAGCTACGACGTGTCGAACCTGCAAGGCACGCACGTCGTCGCGTCGATGGTGGTGTTCGAGGACGGGCTTGCGCGCAAGTCGGAGTACCGCAGGTTCGCGATCAAGGGTATCGACGGCACCGACGATGTGGCGGCGATCCACGAGGTGATCACCAGGCGGTTCCGGCGCTACCTGGACGAGCAGGTGGGCTCGGCCGACGGCACGCAGGTCAGCCAGGCTGATGGGTCAGGCGAGCCCAAGCGCAAGTTCGCCTACCCGCCCAACCTGCTGGTGATCGACGGTGGTCCGGGCCAGGTGGCGGCGGCAGTCCTAGCGCTCGACGAGCTTGGTGTGGTGGACGTCGCCGTGTGCGGCCTGGCCAAGCGGCTCGAGGAAGTCTGGCTGCCAGGCGAGGACTCGCCCGTGATCCTGCCGCGCAGCAGCGAGGGCCTGTACCTGCTGCAGCGAGTCAGGGACGAGGCGCACAGGTTCGCCATTGCCTACCACCGTGTCAAGCGGGGGGCGGCACTGACCACCAGCGAACTGGACTCTGTTCCCGGCCTAGGACCGGCCCGCCGGGCTACGCTGCTTCGGAGGTTCGGTTCGGTGCGCAAGCTCGCCGCGGCCAGCGTGGAGCAGCTTGCCGAGGTGCCCGGCGTCGGGCTTCGGACGGCGGAGACGCTGTACCAGGCGCTGCACCCGGACGGTGTCGCTGCCGGTGCGGATGGGCCAGCAGAGGCGGAGCATGAACGCTGAGGGCGCGGCGCAGGAGATAGTGATCATTACCGGGCTGTCCGGTGCAGGCCGCAGCACGGCCGCCAAGTCGCTTGAGGACCTGGGCTGGTTCGTGGCCGACAACCTGCCAGCAGACCTGCTGCCAACGATGACCGACCTGGCCAGGCGGGCCAGTGGAGCCGTGCCCAGGTTGGCCGCCGTGGTCGACATCCGCAGTCGCGCGTTCTCCACCGACCTGAAGTCGGCCATCGCCGAGCTGCACGC
>JASHSO010000186.1 GCA_030038715.1 Streptosporangiaceae bacterium | reverse complement strand
CTCGGCGGTAGAGGCGAAGCCGCATTGGGGCGACAGGCACAACCGGTCCAGTGGCACGTACCGGGCTGCCTCGTCAACTCGTCGCTTCAGCTCGTCTGTGGATTCCAGGTCTGGCCCCTTGGTAGTGACCAGCCCGAGAACTACGGTCTTTTCGGGGGTGACGAACCGCAGCGGCTCGAAGCTCCCCGAGCGCTTGTCGTCGTACTCCAGGAAGAACCCATCCACCGCGAGCCCGCCGAAGATGGCCTCGGCGACGAAGTCGTACCCGCCGGAGGTGAACCAGGCGAAGCGATAGTTGCCGCGGCACATGTGCATGGTGACGGTAAGGCCGTCCGGCCTGGCGGACAGTGCCTGGTTGACGACCTGCATGTTGATCTCGTGCTGGTGCTCGGGATCCATCCCCGAGGCTGCGCTCGCCTGCCGCCAGCTCTGGTCGTTGAGGAACGCGAACACTGTGTCGTCGAGCTGCAGATAGCGGCAGCCGAGGTCGGCGAGCCTGCGTATCTGCTCGGCGTACGCTGCCGCGATATCGGCACGGAACTGATCGGGATCGCTGTAGCCGCTGCTCGACAGGTCGGCACGGAAGTGCACCATGCTCGGCGAAGGGATGGTCATCTTGGGCGTGGCCGTCGTTACGGTGGCGGCGAGGAAGGTGAAATCGTCGCCGAAGATCGTCCCGGCGAGGTGCAACTTGCCGGTCACCTCGGTGGCGCGAGGAGCATAGGCGACCGGCATGTCCTCGCGCCCATGCGCCTGCACCGGGGGCAGGGCCCGGCCGGACCGGATGCCGCCAAGTCGGTTGACGAAGTCGCTGTGCCATTCTGTGCGGCGATACTCGCCGTCGGTGGCGGACCGCAAGCCGAGTTCCTCCTGCATCCCGACCGCGGCGGCGACGGCTAGGTCTTCAGCGTCCCGGAGCTGCCGGGCGGTGATCTGGCCGGCCGCCCGCTGTGCCCGGGCCTGGACAAGCTCGGGCGGGCGCAGCAGGCTCCCGACGTGGTCGGCACGAAACGGCGGGGCGGCTCGGGAACCCATGCGCTCTCCCTAGAACAAGGTGTCAGGCAGGCCGAAGTGGATCCGGGCCAGCTCAGTTGCGGTATTGAGGTACCGGGCTGCGATGTGGCCGTGGTACATGGACACGTCGCGGTAGTAGCGCTGGATCCGCTGACCGTGCCGGGCCGCCGACGAACTGGCTGCGGCCCAGACCACGTCCACCGCCTTGGCAGCGAGCTGGCCGGCCTGCTGCACCATCGCATAGAGGCGCACGTCGTCCTCGCGGCTGAACGGCTCGCCGGTGCTGGCCCAGCGCTGGCAGTACTCCATGTAGAGGTTCGCGACGTGCAGCAGCAGGCCTTCGGCCGAGTCGGTGAGTGCGAGAGCGTAGCCGTAGGGCCGCTGGTGATCCGGGTGGGTGTAGCGCGGGACCTGCGGCGGCATGTAGGTGTTCTTGGTCGTGATGATCTGCTCGAGTTCCGCGAGAGCAGCCCTGGCCGCGCCGATCACCGGGATCACCAGCCCGCCGTGGTACACCGCGTAGATCCGGCCGCAGTACATCGGGTTGCCGTGCAGGGCTGCGCCCGGCGCGGGTTCGGTCAGCCGGGTCCAGTTCCAGGGCGTGGTGCGGTGCGTCGGCACGAAGACCCTGTCCACCCGGACACTGTTCGATCCGCTCGAGTTCATCCCCAGGGTGACGCCGTTGCCCCAGTCGTCCAGCACCGTGACCTGGTCCCGCGGTATCACTGCGACCAGCGCCGACGAGCGATCTTGCCCGTCCGCGCCGGCGAGCATCGCATTCACCATGACATGGGTTGCATGCGGAGCTCCGGAACTGTAGTCCCACGTGCCGCTGACCAGGTACCCGCCGGCCGTCGGCTCGGCGGTGCCGGTGGGCGGGGCGCGATGCGGGCCGTGGTAGTCGCCAGTCAGGCCGAAGATGTCGCGTTGGCCGTCCTCGGAGAAATAGGACCCCACGACGAGGGCATGGTGGGCACCCAAGGTCAGGCCCCAGCCCGTGCCGGGATCACCGCTCGCGATCGCGAGCGTGACGCGCCAGAACGTCGGCAGGTCGAACTCGTAACCACCGAACCGGCGCGGCTGGAGTATCCGGTAGAAGCCCGCCGCGACGAACTGGCTGTCCAGCGCATCGACGTGGTGCCCGAGGCGCTCAGCCTCGGCCTGCTGGTCGCGTACCTGCGGGATCAGGGCCTGCGCTCGGGCGATGATCTCCTGCTTGGTCAGACCCGGCTCCGGAGCCGCGACCTCTGCTGCCCGCACATTCGCGATCTCAGGCATGACGACCCCTTACCGGCGGAATAGACGACGTTGGCAGGCTCCTGCATGGCCTGGGCACGGATCAAGGCGAGTTTCACCAGGCGGATGGGCTCCGCGCCCGGGTCAGGCTTAGTCGCGCGGCCAGGCGAGCACCGCTCCGTGCGCGCGGACGAGCACGGGCACGCCCGGCGGTAGCTGCAGGCCACCAGCGGTACGGACGATGATCGTCGGTGCGGTTTCGCCGTCGGGCTGGACCCGGACCACTGCGTCATGCCCGTAGTACTCGCAGGCCACCACACGGCCCCTGGTATACCCCGGCGCGCTAGCCGCGCCGCAGTCCGCGGTCACTTCTAGCTGCTCGGGGCGGACCAGCACGGTGACCTGCCGGGATCCAGCCGGGTTGCTGCCCGCAGCCACCGGCAGTCTGCCGAGTAGCGTGTCGGCTTCCAGCCCACCCCGCGGATCGGCCGCCTCGACCAGCCGCCCGTCGAGCAGATTCGCATCGCCGACGAATCGGGCGAGGTCCGGGTCGGCTGGGCGAGCATACAGGTCCTGCGGGGGGGCGTATTGGACGATCCGGCCATCGCGCAGCACGGCCACCTGGTCGGCCATCGACAAGGCCTCATCCTGGTCGTGCGTGACGAGCATGGCGGTGGTTCCCGCAGCACGGCAGATTTTCAGCACGTCGGCACGCACACTGGCCCGCATGTGCGCGTCCAGTGCGGCAAATGGTTCGTCAAGCAGCACGATGGACGGGCTGATGGCCAGCGCTC
>JASHSO010000185.1 GCA_030038715.1 Streptosporangiaceae bacterium | reverse complement strand
GACCCCCCGGGTGAGCGCGCAGACGTGATGTCGTTCTGGGTTGCCGTGCTCGGATACGAGCGACGGGCCGGCAGCCCGGACGACGGCATCGCTTGGCGCCAGGGACAGGGCCACGGGTGCCGGTCCCTGCAGGTCAGCACGGGCGGTCGTGCTGTCATGGCCTGGGCATCCGGCGCGAGTCGCGGGTGTCGGCCACTCCGACTTGTCCGCCGCAGGGGTCTCTGCCGTCTGCCCTGTCACCGAGCCACGACTGCCATGCTCGGCATGCCATGCCAGCGAGCCAGTGCGGGATCAGAAGTGCCGGTAGGTGTACCGGTACAGGGCGACCGGCGTGGCCTGGTTGGACACCCCGCCGACGGTGACGGTGACGGCGACGGTGCCGCGCCCGGGCGGGGCGATGGCCCAGATCCGGCCCGGGCTGTCGGCTAGCACCAGCGCCTGCCGGTTCCCGAACCGGACGCTCACCTGACAGAACCCGAAGAACCCGCGGCCACGCGGGCAGGCCAGCCCGGTGCCGGTGATCTTCACCAGGTTGCCCCCGAACGACAGGCCGCGATCCGGCCGCAGCGCGGTGATCACCGGCCCGCTCACCGAGATCGACAGCGTCCCGCTGGTGACCGTCACCTCCGGGCTCTCGGAGTCCGACACCGTCACCGTGAACGAGTACGTCCCGGCCACGTGCGGCGTCCCGGAGATCTGCCCGGTGGACGAGTTCAAGGTCAGCCCCGGCGGCAGCGACCCTGAGGACACCGACCACGAATACGGCGAGATCCCGCCCGCCGCAGTCAGCGACGTGGAATACGGCCGACCGCCAGTGGCGACCGGAAGGCTGGTCGTGGTCACCGTCAGCGGGCCCGGGCCCGCCGGCAGGGAGCCGGCGAGCAGGCTCCACAGCTGATCGCCCGCTACCGTTCCGGCGGAGTTCTCCTGCAGCGTCTCGGTCTCCAGGGGCTGGCCGGCCGAGGTCGAGGTGGAGGTGAGCACGTAGGGAGTGCTGAAGTTGGTGTCAGTTGCCGAGATCAGTGGGACGTAGGAGTTGGTGATGGCCTGCGAGGAGTCCACGATCCAGAGGGTGCCGGGGCCCACTCCGCAGGGCTGGAGAGTGATCGCGGTGCCTGCTGCCGCGGTGCCGGCGATGCCCGCGCACTCGCCGGTCGCAGCGCCGTTCGGCGCGTACTCGAACTCGAACGCGACATCGTTGGTTTCGCCGGCCGTGCAGGTGGCGGAGTCGATGCCGGCCTCGCAGCCGTAGTGCAGCGCCACCGCGTCCGTCACCAGGCCCGCTTGCCAGTCCTGCGCTACCGTGGCGTCACTGCTGACGATGAAGTCCTCGCCCTGGTTGCTGTTGCTGATCGCCGACGTGGTGAGCGGCGTACCAGAGGCCTGGCCCAGAACCTGATCATCCAAGATGAGCTGCGGGTTGCTCGAGGAGAACAACTCGACACAGGAAGCGCCGCAGGACTGCGTCTCCGCGTTCGCGGCCAAGGCCCCCCCAGTGAGGGCGGCGCCGGCGAGCATGAGCGTCGCCGCTGCCGCGAAGACCCTGCTCTTGATCGACATGCTTCAGTACCCTCCCACGCTCCGGTCTGCACTCGAGGCCCCCAAACCGGCCTGGACTCGCCCCAGTATGGCGGACGTCGGCCCGACTTCGGTGCCGTTAGGTAGTGTCAGCGCGTCGTGTAGCCGCACGGCCGGGGTCTGGCATTGTGGTAGAGCCAAGAGGCGCTCCGGCAGGTCAACCCCGTAACGCGCTTGCGCACGACTCAGGGTCACCTAACCAACGCTGACCT
The DNA here is from genome assembly GCA_030038715.1 of Streptosporangiaceae bacterium. GTDB lineage: Bacteria > Actinomycetota > Actinomycetes > Streptosporangiales > Streptosporangiaceae > JAJYUU01. The sequence continues at coordinate 2,568 of JASHSO010000185.1, read as the reverse complement.
GCAACGATAGCGCCTCAAGCCCCTCAGAGCGGCAGTCAGAGCCGCCTTTCGGCGGCAGCCACCGTGCATGCGGCAGCAAGCGCACAGGTCTACCGCGATGGCAAATGTCCCGCTTGTTGCCAGTGAGGGTCATTGACATCGCCGAGCACCCACACGCGAAAGCAGGTCACCGCAACCTGGCTCGTCGTCAAAGCGCAATAAATCTGCCAGCCCGCCCTGGAAGACGCTTTCCGCGCCGCGCTGCAGCGGCTCCTTTCAAACGGGCTCCGACCAGCTTGCGCCAGCGGCCCGGACCGCATGTAGATCGTCATTGCGCAGGGGCGAGAACGCACGGCTCTGCCGCACAGAGGCCGTTACGAGCCCGTGTCACCACGGCTTCGTGGCGCGGACGAGGCGGGCCGCGATCTGCGCGACGGCGTCGAGCGTTCCGTCAGCGACGGCGATTACAAGGTCGTAAGCCTCGTCGTTGGACAGCGTCAGCCGTCGGCCGTTGACACCGTAGAAGGCAATGACGGCGGCCAGGGCCAGCCTCTTATTGCCGTCGACTAGGCCGTGATTGCGCGCCAGCGAATGCAGCAACGCCGCGGCCTTGGTGTCTAAGTCAGGGTAGGCATCCTCGCCGAAAGCGGTTGCTTGCGGGCGCGCGAGCGCGGACTCCAATAGCCCTATGTCTCGTATCTGTGGCTGGCCGCCTAGAGTGCGCTCCGCAACGTGCAGCAACTCCGGCAGCGTCAAGTAGATCACTGACCGAGTCGCTCCAGCGCCTCGGCATAGCGGGGCAGTTCCTCGTCCAGTACCCGGTCGAGCAGTTCAAGCCTGCTATGACCCTCTACATACTCGCGGATCGCCTGCCTCGCTACTTCCTGCATAGCCCTGCCCTCTAGCTCAGCGCGCCGTCGCAGCGACCGGGCCTCGTCATCGGTGAGCCGCAACGTCATTGGCATGGAGGCATGGTATCACCAGTGATACCATGCTGATGCATTCACTCTCCTGCGGCCGGTCGCTCTAGCTGCTGCATGCGCAGCCGACCTGTGTGCGAAACCCGCAGCCGAGACCAGATGGCTCGCCTTGGCCACGCGGCCCGCAGGGCTTGCTTGAGCCGGATGCACGGAACATGCACGTCCGGGCGCAGCAATGCGCCCGACCTATCCGGCCGGTTGGGAGGTCCTGACCTCAAGCTATTGATTCTTCGGCAAGGTCCAGCCTCGGTGTTCTGGTCACAGTCCGAGGTACAGACGGTTCGCGTCCTGGAGTCTCTACCTCGCCGGGGTGCAGAAGGCCGCGTCCGGTCGCGCCCACGAGGTCGTTCCCGTCGCTGTCACGGTCCTACAGGGATCGGGCTGTCGGCCCGGCTAAGTCCGGCTTGCCCGGATTGCGGCGAGCGACGGTGCCGGTCCGGTCGATGCGGCAAAGCCGTGGTGGCCGCCGTGATTGCCGTCGTCCTGGCACTGGACGGCCTGGGCCGACTGAGCGCTGGTCGACACGCCCTTGCTGCTGGCGGTGACCCGCACTGTCTGTCCGCACGCAGACCGGCCGCTCACCCCGATGAATAGGGTGCCTTCCGAGTGGCTGCCAGCCGAGATGGCGTCGTGCTCGCATCTGGTGCCGGTCGCGTCAGCCTGACAGGCCCACCCGTCACTACGGCTCCGAGCGCCACCGAGGGACAGCCAGGTCCCGGGCGGCAACGTTATCGAGGCGGTCAGCTCGGCGGTCCCGGCCGTCCCGGTGTCGCTGACCCGGAAGATGACCTGGACGCCATTCCCGGGCTGCGTGCCGTAGACGTTGACGGTCACTGCCAGGTGCACCTTCGCCTTCGGCGATGGTTTCGCCTTCGGTCGCGCGGACGGCGTTGGTGCCGGTGCGGTATTAGCGCTAGCCGGCGGGGCGGACCGCGGCCGGTTGGCGGCGGGAGACGATGGCGCGGCGGGTGGCTGCGACTGGTCCCCCGGCTTGCCCGGCTGCGCTGGGTCGCGTCCCGCAACGATTCCCGACTGCGCTCCCGCGGCATCATGGTGCGGCGTCCGAGCCTCTAGCGGAATGGCGTGCCCGCTGAGAGTGATCGCGACGGCGGCGATCGCGCTGGCTGCCAGCACGACACTCGCGGCGCCGAGCCACCGCGTAGGCGACGCCGCTTGCCCCAGCCAGCTCGACGACCCAAGCCAGCTCGACGACCCAAGCCGGCTCGACCAACTTGTCGGCCGGTGGCGCGCGCCGTGCAAGTGCCGTGGCTGGGGCTCCGGCCCGTCGCCACCGGTCGCAACGGCCACCCCGCCGCCCGCGGCGGCAGCAGCCACGAAGTCGGCGGTCGCGGCCGGACGGTAGTCGTCTGCACCGGGTAGCGCAACCTGGGCCGCCGAAGCCCCGGCCGAGGTAACGGCGACGGCCCGCTGCTCCGCGCCGGACAGGTAGGACGCTGCCGCGCCCCCCAGGAAGACCGGCGCCACTAAGCCTCGCAGCGCCACGCCGATATCGGCTAGGTCCTCGCGGGCGGCCCGGCACGCGCTGCAGCCGCTGAGATGCGCGCGTACCAGCCCCGCATCGCGCGGGGGTAACGCCTCCCGCACGTAC
>JASHSO010000184.1 GCA_030038715.1 Streptosporangiaceae bacterium | reverse complement strand
GTTCAGCACCACGTCGCACGGCCGGCCGGCCAGCTCGGCCGCCGCTTCGGGCCCGGCCAGCACCTCGGGGAGCCGCCTCCGCCCGCCCTCGATCGCGGCTAGCGCGGCGAGCGCCTCGCGCAGTTCCGGCGCGGCGGCCTTGCTGGCCACAGCGACCACGCCTGCGCCGAGTTCGAGTGCCTGCTTGGCCAGCAGGCCCGGGTTTGCGCCGCCCGCTCCGATCCCGGCCAGCCGGAACCTTCCCGGGTTCCGGCTGATGATGTCGATCGCCTGCGTCCCGATGGATCCGGTGGACCCCAGCAGGATGACAGCTCGGCACGGTCCGGCGGCGCTGGCGGCTTCCATGCGGCCATTGTCCCCTAGGCGGGATGGCGGTCGCAGCGCTGAGTACGGTGACATCTGTGATCCCGAGCCCCGAGGCAATGGCCGGGTGGCACGGCCTGCCGACCGCACAGAAGCCCGACTGGCCCGACGACGGCCACGTCGAGCAGGTCGCTGCCGAGCTGGCCGGCCTGCCGCCGCTGGTCTTCGCCGGCGAGTGCGACCTGCTGCGCGCGCGGCTGGCCGCGGTGACCCGCGGCGAGGCGTTCGTGCTGCAGGGCGGCGACTGCGCGGAGACGTTCGCGGGTGCGACCGCGGACGGGGTGCGCGCCAAGCTGCAGACCATCCTGCAGATGGCAGTGGTGCTGACCTACGGTGCCAGCGTCCCGATCGTCAAGATCGGCAGGCTGGCCGGCCAGTTCGCCAAGCCGCGGTCGCGCCGCACCGAGGTCCGCGAGGGCGTCGAGCTGCCCGCTTACCGCGGCGACGCGATCAATGGGTTCGAGTTCACCGCGGCCGCCCGCACACCTGACCCGGACCGGCTGCTGCGCGCCTACCACTGCTCGGCCGTGACACTCAACCTGTGCCGCGCGTTCACCACCGGCGGCTACGCCGACATGCACCAGGTGCACGCCTGGAACCAGGACTTCGTCAAGGCGAGTCCGTCGGGCCAGCGCTACGAGCGACTCGCCGGCGAGATCGACCGGGCGCTGTCGTTCATGCGCGCCTGCGGCGCCGACCCGGGCGAACTGCGCACGGTCGAGTTCTTCTCCAGTCACGAGGCTCTGCTGCTGCCCTACGAGCACGCGCTGACCAGGATCGACGCCCGTACCGGCCAGCCGTATGACACCTCGGCGCACTTCCTGTGGGTGGGCGAGCGGACCCGAGACATTGACGGCGCGCACGTCGCCTTCGCGGCCGCCATCCGCAACCCGATCGGGGTCAAGATCGGTCCCGGGGTAACGGCGGACGACCTGCGTGCCCTGATCCGGCGGCTGAACCCGGACGGCGAGCCCGGCAGGCTGACGCTGATCACCCGCCTCGGCGCCGACCTGATCCGTGCCAAACTGCCGCCGCTGATCAAGGCAGCCTGCGCCGAGGGCATCCCCGTCGCGTGGGTCTGCGACCCCATGCACGGGAACACCTTCGAGGCGCCGAGCGGGCTCAAGACCCGGCGCCTTGCCGACGTACTGGACGAGGTGCAGGGGTTCTTCGAGGTGCACCGTGAGATTGGCACCCACCCTGGCGGCATCCACATCGAGTTCACCGGGGACAACGTCACCGAGTGCATCGGCGGCAGCCACGAGATCATCGCCGACGCCCTGCATGAACGCTACGAGACCGCCTGCGACCCCCGGCTGAACCGGCGGCAGGCGCTCGATCTGGCCTTCATGGTCGCCGAGATGTACCGGCTGCCAGCGAGCTAGCTCACGGCAGGCTCGAACGACGGCCGCAGCGGCATCCCGGCCGAACCGTCGGCGGCTAGCTTGACGCCAAGCATCTGGTGCAGCTGGATGTGGTTGCGCTCGAAGCCGAGCCGCGACCCGGCCATGTAGAGCCGCCACACCCGCGCGGTTGCCGCACCGACCTCGGCCACCGCCTCGTCCCAGTGCTCATCGAGGTTCTTGCACCAGCCGGTCAGGGTCAGGGCGTAGTGCTCGCGCAGGTTCTCGGCGTGCCGCACCTCGAAGCCGCTGTCGTTCAGCACCGACATGAGGTACCCCGGTCCCTCCAGCTCGCCATCGGGGAACACGTAGCGGTAGATGAAGCCGCGCGAGACGTGCGTCGGGCTCGCGTTATCTGGCCGGGTGATGCAGTGGTTGAGCAGCCGTCCGTGCGGCACGAGCTTGCTGTGCAGGAACGCAAAGTAGCCGGGAAGCTGTGCCTTGCCGATGTGCTCGGTCAGGCCGATGGAGCTGACCGCGTCGAACCCGGTCTCCGTCACCTCGCGGTAGTCCAAGTGGCGGACTTCGGCCAGGTCGGCAAGACCACGTTCCTTGATGACGCGCTGCGCCCACGACGCCTGCTCGGCCGACAACGTCACGCCGAGCGCACGCACGCCGTATTCGCTCGCCGCGTGCAGCACCATTCCGCCCCAGCCGCAGCCGACGTCCAGCAGGCGCATTCCCGGCTGCAGCCCGAGCTTGCGCGCGACGAGGTCGTGCTTGTGCCACTGCGCCTGCTCCAGCGTGGCGTCCTTCGCCGGGTAGCAGGCGCAGGTGTAGGCCATCGAGGGCCCGAGCACCCACTCGTAGAAGGTGTTGGACACGTCGTAGTGATGCGAGATCGCGCTCGCGTCGCGCTGCCTGGAGTGCCGTCGACCGGCGAGCCAGCGGCGGTTGACCCTGACCTCCTGCGCGGGCGGCGGGACCCGCGGGTACAGCACCTTCGGCCCGCCGAGGCTGTTCAGGATTCGCAGCCGCTCGCCCCAGCCGATCCGCAGCTCCTGCGCCTGCGCGAGTCGGGACAGCGCCGTGTACATGTCGCCGTCGACGTCCAGGTGGCCGGACACGTAGGCACGAGCCAAGCCGAGCGCGCCGGGGGCCTGGGCCAGGTACGACACGGCGACTGGTGACTTCACCGTGATCTTGACGGCCGAACCGGCAGGGCCGGCCGTGCTGCCGTCATAAGCCTGGAACTCGACCGGGGCATCCGGGCCAGCCGCCCGCTCGAAGACCTCAGCCAGCGCCATCTGCGACCTCACTTCCCGCTCACACGCCTTTGACGCACTTGTCGTACAGGTCGGCCAGCCGTCCTTGCGGGTCGTAAGCGCGCTTCACGCTGGCGTATTCCGGCCCGTTGTACCGCTCCCAGAACTCATGCTCGGGGTAAAACGAGGTGGAGTACAGGCCCTTGTGCCCGCCGAGTTCGCTGACCTTCTCTTCGACGCGCCGGTTGTAGTGCCCGTCCCGTGCGCCTGGCGGCAGGTCAACCGCGCCCCAGAAGCCGAAGTTCACGTACACCTGGCCCGCGTGCATGGGGTACAGCGGCCAGGTCTGCTCGCCGCGCAGGCGCAGCGGGCACATCCAGACCGGACTCATGCCCACGTCGGTCAGGAAATACTTCAGGAACGAGGCCGCTTCCTCGATCGGTATCTCCACATCCTGGATGACCGCCTCGGTGGCTGGCTTGCCCCGCAGGGCGTCGATCTTGCTCATCAGCTGGTGCCTGCGATCGAATGCGACCAGCGCCCGGTAGGTGTCCGAGCGCCGGTACCGGCGCGGCCAGAGCCGTCGCACCAGGGGGTTCTGCACTCCGAACGGTCTTGAGCACCAGAACCAGTCGGTGTCCCACCGCCACAGGTAGTCGCCGATCGTGAGGAAGTCCTCTCGCGGGCCGCGGATGGACTGGTAGTAGATCCTTTCCCTGGTGTAGTCGCTGCGCCACGGTGCCACCTCGCTGAACGCGCCGACCGTCAGGTACATCTCGTCTAGCCCGAACGCGGTGCCGTCGACGAAGTCGGCCCGGTGCCCGGCCAGGCTGCCGTCCGCCGCGATCGCGGCGACCGCTCGCATGCACTCGTCCGGATCGGCGAACCTGAAGTGCCTGAGGTGCACGTACGGCTGCACCGGCTCGAGTTCGATGGTCAGCGACAGTGCGTAGCCAAGCGTGCCGTAGGAGTTCGGGAAGCCCCGGAACAGCGCGGCGTGCTCGTTGCCGCTTGTCGCTGTGACCACCCGGCCGTCGCCGGTAAGGACTTCCAGCTCCGTCACCGACTCGTGCGGCATGCCGTTGCGCAGCGATGTGGACTCGATACCGAGGCCAGACACAGCGCCGCCGAGCGTGATGGTCTTGAGCTGGGGCACCACCAACGGCATCAGCCCGTGGCTGAGCGTGGCTGCGGCCAGGTCTTCGTAGGTGGTCATGCCGCCCACGACTGCCGTGCGGTCCTTCGGGCTCACCGCGATAACGCGGCCGAACGCCGAGACGTCGAGTCCGGGTGCTGTGTTCTGGTCACGGAACCTGAACAGGTTGGAGGTTTTCTTGGCCAGCCTGATCTTGGTGCCGGGCGGGATCGCCGCGTACTGGCGCTGGATCGCCTGGACCGCCGCGCGGTGCTGCGCCGCACTCGCGCCCTCGGCCCTGCCTCCGCCTGGCTGTGCTCCCTGGCGGGTGTGGGTCGTCATCTCGGTCGCGTCTCCCTGGCGTTGGCGTGGCCCGTGGCTCATCGGAGAATGCCCTCGGGAGGCAAACATGGCCAATGTGTACCCGGAACTGGACGAACGGCTCAGGAAGTTTATCGCCAGCCAGCCCGTCTTCTTCGTGGCCACGGCACCGCGCCCTGGGCCAGACGGGTCGGGCGGGCACGTGAACGTGTCGCCCAAGGGCTACCGTGGCACGTTCGCGGTACTCGGGCCGAGGACCGTGGCCTACATCGACCTGACTGGCAGCGGCGCGGAGACGATCGCACACGTCCGGCAGAACGGGCAGATCACGATCATGTTCTGCTCGTTCGACCGGGCGCCGAAGATTGTCCGCCTGTACGGGGCCGGCCGGGTGGTGCTGCCAGGTTGTCCGGAGTTCGACGAGCTGGCCTGTCACTTCCCCGCGGCCGGGCTCGGCAGCAACGTGGCAAGCAGGCGCGCGATCATCGTGGCCGAGCTGGATCGGGTCTCGGATTCTTGCGGCTACGCCGTGCCGGTAATGGAGCTCGTCGGCGAGCGCGACGTGCTGGCCAAGTCCGACGAGCGGAAATCGGCCGAGCAGCTTGATGCCTACCGGGCGGAGAAGAATGCGATCAGCATCGACGGTCTGCCAGCCCTCGATGCCTAGACATCAGCCATGCCCCGTTACCCGGCCCGTGCGCCGGTAGAGGTCGCGCAGCAGGCTGATCTCTGCACCGTGGTGGACCTGCTCCTTGATCAGCGTCGCGAAGATCCGATGGGTCGGCCACAGGTCGCCCCAGTTGGTCTTGGCCGGCATGTCCAAGTCTGCCGGGGTGAGTCCGGATAGCGCGGCCGTCAGTGGCTCTTGGCTGGCCCGCAACCACTCGACCGCCGCGACCGCGTCTGCGGGCATCTCAAGGTCGAAGCTGGCCGAGGCCGTGCCGAAGGCGTAATCCCAGTACAGGTAGTTCACGCTGGCGATGTGCACGGTCCGCCAGGCAATCGTGGTGAACGGCGCGGGGGTTGGCTGCGCGGGGTCGTAGTCGATCACCCACTCGCCGCAGCCGTCGGCACCGGCTGCCCGCGGCGGCTCCGACCTACGATGTACGGTCCAGCATCCAGGAACCGGCTCCCAGAAGAACTCCGCGTCGCCGATTCCAGCGAGGACTCGACCAAGCGACTCGCACGAGTCGTCAAGGGCCGCCCGAAGAATCTCGACCGCCGTCGTCATAGCGCAGCACCCCATCGTTCTAGCCGACTTCGCCTGCCACCCGCGCTTGCCAAAGCTATCCAGCTCCCCTGGCCAACCTAGGCCTCACCGGGCCGACCTTGATCGGCCTGCCCCGGCCCTCTCGTACAGTTGGCGCATGCGGATAGCGCTGATCAATTCGGGCCTCGGACTGCTGGCTCCGGCCGCCGCGCTGCACCAGCTGCGGCCCGATGCTGACCTTGTCTTGGCACCGGATCCCGACGGGATGCCGTGGGGACCGCGCACTCCTGCAGACATCGCTTCACGCGCCCTCTTGTGTGCCAGGGCTTGTGCCCTCCACGCGCCCGACGCCATCATCATGGCCTGCAACACTGGGTCGGTACACGCGCTCGAAGCGCTGCGGGCCGAGTTCGAGCCGCAGATTCCCGTGATTGGCACGGTTCCTGCCATCAAGCCGGCCGCTGCCGAGCACCGCTCCGTGTCTATCTGGGCCACCGTGGCCACCACCGCCAGCGCCTATCAGCGCAGGCTGATCACCGACTTCGCTGATGGCGCCGATGTCACCTCCATTGCCTGTCCAGGCCTGGCAGAGTCCATCGACGCCGGCGACGAAGCAGCCACCGCGACCGCAGTAGCCGCGGGCGCGGCCCAGACACCGGCCGACTGCGAGGCCATCGTCCTCGGCTGCACCGAGTACGAACTCGTTGCCCACCGGATCGGACTCGTCGTGCCGAGCGCTATCACCTACGGCTCGGCAACCGCCGTTGCCACGCAGGCGCTGCGCAGAATCCCGGCAACTTCCCGCGCCACGAGCGACCACGAGCACGGATCGGCGGTCGGCACCGTGCGGGTCCTGCTCAGCGGTCGGCCAGCAGAGTTGCCCGCCGCCGCCCTGCGCTATCCCGAGGGCCGCTTGCTCGCGCCGCTCGTGGTGGGCGGCCGCGTCGAACGCCTCCCCGCCGCCGGTTTTCTCGGCCGCGACTGACTCGGCCCACTGCTGCGGGCCGGTAACTTGCGGCCACCTGCGCCGGGGTCATCGGTAGCCTAGCCGCCGATGGTGGCAGCCCCGCATCTATGGCCTCGCCAAGCAGCAATGCCATCGAGTAGTCCGGGTTGGCCGCGAGCGCGCGGTCCACCGCGATCGCGGCGAGCGCCCCGTTCCCTCCTTGCCAGGCTGTGAACGCGAGCAGCGACGCCGGAGCCGGGACGTACTCGGGGGCGGCGCACCGCACTACGTCCGCCCACAGCCGTGCGTGCTCGGCATGATGGGCAGGGTCCATCCTGGCCCAGGCGTCGTCGCGCACGCGCAGGTCTGCGAGCAGCACGGCCAGCCAGGCGAACTGGTCGCTCCCGGTGATGGTCCCGCCAGTCCGGTAACACTTGATCGCGTGCTGCATCGCGGCGCGACCGGCACGAACGAGTCGCAACTGCGGGTCGCCGTCTCCCGCTGTCCGGGATTGCGCTGCGAGCTCCGACAGCCGCAGCCTTGCGGCATTGGTGGCATTCCTGGCCTGCACTGCAGTACCGGCCCGTGGCTGCAGGGTGCGGGCGAGCGCCGCGCGGTCGGGTTGCGCCGGCAGACCTGCTTCGGTCATGGCCGCGGCGGCCGGATGCGAGCCCGGGTCATAGGTCCTGCCCTCGGGCGGGCAGCATTGGGCATCCTCGCAAAAGACTGACCGATACCTGCCAGCGTCGGCGCGCAGTGCGTCGGTCACCCTCACCCCGCAATCCGTGAGCAGGGGAATGACCGTGTCGAGAACCGGCATGACCGCAGACTCGGAACCGTATCCAATCAGCATTGCCGCCTGGATCTTCTGGCGCGTGAGCACAGATTCAGCGTGCTCGGCGATGTCGGCTGCCAGGTCGGCGTCGGGCGGGTCGGGCAGGTCATAGCGGAATGTCACTCTGACCCGCCCCTGTCCGCCCATCCCGAGCACGACCAGGCTTCGACTCGGATAGAAACCGAGCAGGTGAGGGATGATCGCCAGGACTCCCTCTGGGGAACTGACGGGGACCCGTACAGTCGGCGTGGGTGCTGGCTTGCCCGGTGTCTTAGTTGCCTTGCTCTGCGAACCCGTTGGCTGCGGACAACGGTCATCCGCTTTGTCGTTGCTTGTCATGTGCCCAGCATGCAGACATCCGCCGCTGCGGATCCGCCGATATTCGGGCCCGGTGGACAAGCGGCCGGACCGTCCACAGGCGGCGCTACTGGGCCTTGACGCGCATATCACCGGCGACGGCTAGAGGGGTTGCCAGGCGATACTCACTCATATCTATGTTCGACCGTCTGATAGGACTGTCATACCCGTTCGATACCATGGTTGAGTCGCTTAGTAAGGACTCAAGCGTGGAGGGCGGTGAGTGGCTCGTGAGCGAGACCAGTGGTGCGGACGACGGGGCTGACCGCGACGAAGAAGCCTCAGCCGACCGCAGCTCAGCCGAAGGCGCTGCCTCCGGCCAGGGCGCTTCCCGCGAGCAACCCGCTCTTGAGGTGCCCGGCGCCGAGCAGGCCGCGCACTCTCCGGGTCAGGCCGGGTCCGGCCGTCCGTACGACGAGGGGGCCGCCACCGAGGACGACGACGAAGTGCCGTGGTGGCTGTGCGAGCCGTACTGGCCTGGCGACGAAGCCGACCAGGAGGCGTTCGTGGCCGGGATGCCGGCCGACGTGCGAGAGGAGTACGAGGCCGGACCGTACACCGGCGAGCGGGAGGCGTTCGGGTGCGGGTTCACCCACCGCGACCCGGGCGGCCCGACCGGGCTAGGGTTCGCGGCCGGCGGTGCCTACGACACGCTCGCCCCGGGCCCACTGCTGGCCTGGGCCGCCACCGAGACGGCCGCGGTGCCGCTGGCGGGCGGCGGTGGGCACGCCAGGCTGGGGGAATCGGAACTTATCGGCGTGCTATGCGCCTGGCGGCGGCTGGTCGGCTGGGCTCAGGCCGGGGAGGCCGCCGCTGTTCAGGCGCTGACCGCCCGCCGCGCCACCCAAGCTGCGGAGCGCCGCTGCCCCGAGCTGTTCGACCACGTCGAGGACGAGATCGCTGCGGCGCTGGTGCTGACCGCCTGGCAGGCCAGCCGGCTCCGCGCGACCGCCGCAGGGCTTGCCGCACTACCCGCGGTGCATGCAGCCCTGGAAGCCGGGCAGCTCGACTATGCGCGAGCCGGCATGTTCACCGATCTTTTGGCGGGCCTGGACGCACAGACCGCCCAGGCCATCGCCGCTGCCCTGCTACAGGCCGGCGCGGCCGGCATGACGACTGCCCAACTGCGCCGCCGCCTGGACCGCCAAGTCGCAGACGCCGACCCCACAGCTGCCGAGCGGCGCCGCCGCCGGGCTCGCGACGACACCCGGGTCGACGCCTGGGCCGAGTCCTCTGGCAACGCCGCCCTGGCCGGCCGGGAACTAGCCCCTGCCGAAGTCATCGCCATCGACCGGCAACTGACCGCCGCGGCCCGCTGGCTGCAAACCCGCGGCGCATCCGGCACCATCAGCCAACTGCGCGCCGCCGCCTACACCACCCTGCTGGCCGGCCACAGCCTGGCCACGCTCCTCCCCGCCAGAGGCGAAGCCGCCCGCCCTGGCACCGATGAGGGCGGCGAGTCCGACAGCGCTGTTGGCGCAGCCGTCGGCGCCGACGCGGCCAGCACGGACGCTCTCGGCGCGGACAACCCTGGCGCGGAGAACGCGGCGGAGAGCGGGGACGCGGCGAGCGGGCACGCGGCGAGCGCGGCGGCGGAACGCGCGGACGCGGCACGTGCGGACGCGGCGGACGCGGCGGCGGAAC
>JASHSO010000183.1 GCA_030038715.1 Streptosporangiaceae bacterium | reverse complement strand
CGGACGCGGTGATCTGCTGCGCGATGCTGCACGCCGGGAACACCGGGCTGTTCGGGCAGACGGAGTTCGCCGCGATGAAGTCAGGCGCTCTGTTCGTAAACGTGGCTAGGGGCGGGCTCGTCGACGAGACCGCGCTGCTCGCTGCGCTGCAGACCGGCCAGGTAGGCGGGGCCGGCCTCGACGTGTTCAGCCGGGAGCCCGCCGACCCGGATTCGCCTTTGCTGCGGCATCCGCGGGTCCTGGCAACGCCGCATGTGGCCTGGCACACCGGCCTGATGTTCCGCCGCACCGGCCAGATGTTCGCCGCCAACCTGCACCGGTACGCCCGCGGCGAGCGGCCACAGTGGACGGTAAACGCACCGTCCTTCCTGCGCTAGCGGCCCTTGCGCAGGAACTGCCTGAGCCGGTCCAGCGGCCAGGTGTTGATCACGTCCTCGGCCGTCAGCCAGCCGCGCTGCCCGGTCAGGACGCCGTAGCGCAGGTAGTCAAGGTCGCGCAGGGAGTGCGCATCGCTGTCGATAGCGAACGTGACTCCTGCGTCGCGTGCCGCCCTGATGTGCGCGGACGGCAGGTCGAGCCGCGCAGGGTGGGAGTTGATCTCGAGTGCGGTGCCAGTCCGCGCGCACGCGCGGAACAGCTCGGCTAGGTCCACGTCGACCGGCGGGCGGCGGCCGATCTTCCTGGTCAGAGGGTGCCCGATGACGTTGACGTGGGGATTCTCGCAGGCGGCTATGAAGCGCCTCGTCATGTGGGAACGGGGCTGGTCGAAGTGCGAGTGCACCGACGCAACGCAGATGTCGAAGCCGGCCAGGAAATCGGCGGGCCAGTCAACGCCGCCATCCGGCCCGATGTTCAGCTCCGTGCCGTGCAGCAGGGTCACCGTAGCGAAGTCCGGCACCCGGTCGCGCAGGGCGCGTACCTGGTCCCGCTGCGCCAGCATCTTCTCGTCGGTCATTCGCTGCATGACCAGGTCCGGCGCGTGATCGGTGACCGCGTAGTACTGGTAGCCGCGCGCCGCGGCCGCGGTCACCATGTCCTCCAGCGGGGCGGTCCCATCGGTCAGGTCCGTATGGGTATGCAGGTCACCGCGGATGTCGCCCGGGCTGACCAGCACGGGAAGCTCGCCTCGCTGCGCCGCGGTGATCTCGCCGGTATCTTCCCGCAGCGTCGGTGGTATCCAGTCCATGCCGAGGCGGCGGTAGACCTCCTCCTCGGTGCGCGACACGATGAGCATCCCGCTCTCGGCGTCGAACAGCCCGTACTCCGACAGCTTCAGCTTCTTGCGGACGGCAAGCTCGCGGACCGCGACATTGTGCGCCCGCGACCCGGTGAAGTACTGCAGCGCCGCGCCCCAGCAGTCCAGCGGCACCACGCGCAGGTCCACCCGCAGTCCGGTCCGGGTCCGTATCGAGGTCTTAGTCGGTCCCGAGCCGATCACCTCCGCGGACTCGGGCAGCCGCGTCAGCGCCGTCATCAGCGGCGCCGAGTCCTGCGCGGCGGCCAGCACGTCGATGTCGCCGACCGTTTCCGCGCCCCGGCGCAGCGAGCCGGCCGTGTCGATGCGCAGGCATCCGGCGGCAGCGGCTACGGCTGTGCTGACAGACTCCGCTGTTTGGGTGGCCACGTGCAGCAGCACCCGGTCGCCCGCGCTTTCCAGTAGCTCGATTCCGCGCAGCAGCTTGCCGGCGCTCTTGGCGCCGAAGCCGCGGAGATTGTCAAGCTGTCCGGCCTCGATCGCGGTCTTGAGCTGCTCCGGTGAGCTGACCCGCAGCTCGCGGTACAGCTGGAGGGCCCGGCGGGGGCCAAGCGCCGGAATGCGCGTCATCAGCCGGACCCCGTCGGGAATGTCGGCCCGCAGGTCCTCGAGTTCGGAGAACGTGCCGGTCGCCGCGATCTCGGCGAGCTTGGCTGCGATGGATTTGCCGACCCCCGCAATCTGCACCAGCGAGCCCGGCGCGAGCTGCGAGACGTCATGCTGGTAGGCGCCAACGGCGCGGGCTGCCTTGGCGTAGACGCGTGCCCGGAACGGGTCGCCTCCCGTCAAAAGCACGAGGTCGGCGTACTCGTCGAGGAGCGCCGCCGCGGTCTGGTTGGCCGTGGGCATGACAGCATTCTGCCGACCCGCGCCAGGTCCGCCCGCCCTCAGTGACTAGCCGACGTATCTCGGGTGATGGCCCAGTGAACGTTACTTCACTCCTGACGCGGACTGTCGCGCCCGCCGGCCGAAGCTCCTAGGCTCGGCGTGAAGGCTTGAGCTATCGCCTGTCCGCCGTGGGAGAGCTATGTGCGCGGCGAGGGCCGCGTGGCTGCCTGCGCACCTGCAGTACGAGACGCTCGGCGCCGCCTACGGCACGTTCGGCAATTTTGATACCGAGATCGACGGGCGTCCGGACGGCCTGATCGGCGGGCTGCGCAGCCCGCGGTGGACCGGGTTCTACCGGATCGAGTACGGGCTGTGGCACGGTCAGTCTGACAGTCGGCGGGATCCCGCCGCCGGTCGGGATCAGCGCTCCGCCATCGGACTCCGGCGTACTCGGTCCGACCGTGGTGCCCGATGGCCTGACCGTTACGATCGGCGTCGGCTCGTTCGATGCGATGTCCGGCAGCCTGGATGCGCCTGGCGGGGTGCTGGACTTCGACGTCAGTCCGCATGACACGCCGGTAATCCTGAATCCGACTACCCGCGAGGTGGTGAGCCCAGCCGCCGACACGCTCGCCCACGTGGAGGAGCTCGACCACATCAGCACGAAGAGGTGACCGCCGAGCCGGCCCCGGCGGCACCCGCCGGGGCCGGCTCAGCCCCTGCTGACACCTCTGCGGCGCCATGGCAGCATGAATGCTCGTGACGCAGCCGCTCGAGAGCTACCAGGATGAGATCTACCTCGCTGGGCTGACCGGCAGCCTGCCGGAACACCCGGCTGATCTGGGCCGGCTCGAGGACTTGGCCCGCTCGGTCATGACGCCGCAGGCATTTGACTACGTGGCCGGCGGCGCAGGCTCGGGCGACACCGTCCGCGAGAACGCCGAGACCTTCCGCCGGTGGCGGATCGTGCCGCGGATGCTGGCCGACGTCAGCGCGCCGTCCTACGCGAGCACGGTGCTCGGCACCGACCTGGCCGCACCATTCCTGCTGGCGCCGGTTGGCGTGCTGAGTATTGCGCATCCCGCCGGTGAGCTGGCAGTCGCGCGCGCAGCCGCCGCACTCAAGGTGCCGATGATCCTGAGTACCGCGTCTTCGAACCCGCTGGAGTTGGTCGCCGAGGCGAACGAGGACGGCCAGCGCTGGTATCAGCTGTACTGGCCGAAGGACAGGGCCGTGGTAGCAAGCCTGCTCGGTCGGGCTGCGGCTGCCGGCTTCAGCGTTCTGGTGGTAACGCTGGACACGCCGATGCTCGGCTGGCGACCGCACGACCTGGACAACGGCTACTTGCCCTTCCTGAGGGGCATCGGCGTGCAGAACTACTTCACCGACCCGGTGTTCAGCGCCAGCCTGGACCGGCCGCCCGAGGCCGACCAAGACGCGGCCATCCTGCGGTATCTGGCGATCTTCAGCGACACGTCGCTGACCTGGGGCGACATTCCGTTCCTGCGGCAGCACTGGACGGGTCCGATCGTGCTCAAGGGCATCTTGTCCGTGCCGGACGCGCTGCGCGCAGTGGACGCCGGCGTCGAGGGCATCGTGGTGTCCAACCACGGGGGCCGCCAAGTGGACGGTGCCCTCGGTGCGCTCGATGCGCTACCCGGCGTGGCAGCGGCCGTCGGGTCCCGGCTCACCGTGCTGTTTGACGGCGGGATCAGGGGTGGCGCAGACATGATCAAGGCACTCGCACTCGGCGCTCGCGCTGTCTTGATCGGCCGCCCGTATGTCTACGGCCTCGCCCTCGGCGGCGAGGCAGGGGTTCGGCACGTGCTGCGCGCACTGCGCAACGACTTCGAGCTGACGACGAGGCTGGCCGGGTACGCCCAGCTGAGCGAGCTGGGCCCGGACTGCTTGGCAGCGGCTAAAGCCCAGCCACGTTGACGACGATCGCCTCCTGCGTCGACCGCGCAATCACAACGACCGCCGGCTCGTCCGGTGCGGGATTCTCCTCGCGGTGCGGGACGTGCGGCGGGACCCACACATAGTCGCCGGGCTCGCTCTCCAGGCGGACCAGCTCGCCAGTGCCCGGGTCGCGGAAGACGAAAGCGGGACGGCCCGACACGACGTAGATGCCCGTTTCGGACGCACCGTGGTGATGATCGCCGGAACTCACTCCGGCGGGCAGGACCGTGCGGCCCATCCACAGCGAGCGGGCTCCGGTCAGCTCGCCGGATATCGCGGCCGTCCGCACCATGCCTGCGGTCTGAGCGGTGTTGCCGGACAACTCGCCCGACCGGATCAGGCGCAGCGTGCCGCCTGGGGCTCGGCTCACTCCTCGTCGAGCGTCAGCGACACCGAGTTGATGCACCAGCGCTGGTCGGTGGGCACGTCGAAGCCCTCGCCCTCGAACACGTGGCCGAGGTGGGAGTTACAGGTGGCGCACCTGACCTCGGTACGGACCCGACCGAGCGAGCGGTCTTCCAACAGCACCACGGCGTCGTCGGCTGTTGGCTGGTAGAAGCTCGGCCAGCCGCAGCCGGAATGGAACTTTGTCGTGGACCTGAACAACTCGGCACCGCACGCGCGGCACCGGTACACGCCAGGAGTCTCGGTGTCGGTGTACTCGCCAGTGAACGGCGCCTCGGTCCCCGCCTCGCGCAGCACGTTGTACTCCTCGGGGGATAGGCGATCCCGCCACTCCTGCTCAGACAGCTTCACCTTGGCCATGCCGTGAGACTACCCGGGCAGCGCGAACTCAGACCACCAGCTCGTAGCCCGGCTCGGCATCGTCAGCTGCGCGCAGCTCGAGCCCGGCGATCCGGCCGGCTGCCCGGACGTCGTCGGCGGCGGCGGCCAGTGCACCGAGCGCTTCCTGCCGCGCGGTGACAATGAGCAGTCCAGCCGGGGTCTTCATCGGCAGCTTCGCGTGCGACTTCGCCTTCCTGACGGCTGTGACCGCAGCCGTCGCGGCCAGCACGACTTCGTCGCTCCCCGGTCCTGCCAGCTCGAGCAGCTCGCCAGCCGATGGCCAGGCAGCCCGGTGGATGGAGCCGTCCTGCCACCAGGACCAGACCTCCTCGGTCACGAACGGCAGGACCGGCGCGAATAGCCGCAGCAGCACGGACAGGCCGAGCAGGAGCGTGGTCCGCGCCGAGTCCGCGGCAGCCTGGCCCTGCTCACCGCGGGCACGTGCCTTGACCAGCTCCAGGTAGTCGTCGCAGAAGAACCAGAAGAACCGCTCGGCCTGGTCGAGCGCGGCCGCGTGGTCGTAGGCCTCGAGCGCGTCCGTGCAGCGGTCGATGACCGCCGCGAGTCTGCGCAGCAACGCGCGGTCCACTGGGGCGTCGGCCGCCCGGCGAAACCCGTCGTTCGGGGCAACGGGCGACGGATCGGGCCCGATCCCGAGCACGAACCGGCCCGCGTTGAGGATCTTTATGGCCAGCCTTCTGCCGATCCTGAGCTGCGCAGGATCGAGCAGGGTATCCACGCCGAGGCGCGCGCTGGCCGCCCAATACCGGATCGAGTCCGTTCCGTATTCGCGCAGCAGGTCGGTTGGCGTGGCCGCGTTTCCTTTGGACTTGGACATCTTCTTGCGGTCGGGGTCGAGGATCCAGCCTGAGATCGCGGCGTTCCGCCATGGCAGCTCGCCGAGTTCGTCGTGCGAGCGCAGCACCGTGTAGTACAGCCAGGTCCGGATGATGTCGTGTGCCTGCGGCCGCAGGTCCATCGGGAACACCCGGGCCAGCAAGTCCGTATCCTCGGGCCATCCGCCGGCGAGCAGCGGCGTCAGCGAGGACGTGGCCCAGGTGTCCATGACGTCAGGGTCGGCGGTAAACCCGCCAGGCACGTCGCGCTGACCGGGGCGATAGCCGGGGGGAGTGTCGCGCCTGGGGTCGACGGGCAGGTCGGCCTCGGCCGGCCGGATCGGCTCGCCACGATCCGGCCGCCCCGCCGGGTCCAGTGGGTACCACACCGGGATCGGAACTCCCCAGTAGCGCTGGCGGCTGATCACCCAGTCGCCGGTCAGGCCCCGCACCCAGTGCTCGTACCGGGCCCGCATGTACTCCGGGTGCCAGGACAGCTCGCGGCCCCTGGCGATCAGGACATCGCGGAGTTCCCTCGACCGGCTGCCGTTTCTGATGTACCACTGGCGCGCTGTGACGATCTCCAGCGGCACCTGGCCGTGCTCGTAGAACTTCACCGGGTGCCGCACTGGCTCGGGCTCACCGCGCACGTGTCCGGCCGCGTACAGCAGGCTTGCAATCCGCTGCCGCGCGGCCTTGGCGGGCAGGCCCGCGAGCTGCGCGTACGCCGCCGTGCCCGGGCGGCTGGCGATGCCTGCCGGCGGATCAGGCAGCAGCCTGCCGTCGCTGCCGATCACCGACCGGGTGGCAAGACGCAGGTCCCGCCACCAGGTCACGTCGGTCATGTCGCCGAAAGTGCACACCATCGCGAGCCCGGTGCCCTTGCCCGGGTCCGCCAGCGGGTGAGCCAGGATCGGCACCTGAGTCCCGAACAGCGGCGTCGTAGCGTGGGATGCGAACAGACTCGCGTACCGCTGGTCGTCTGGATGCGCCACCAGCGCGACGCAGGCCGGCAGCAGCTCCGGTCTGGTGGTAGCGACCACGGCCTCGTGCCGACCGTCGGCTAGCGCGAACGCCAGGCGCAGGAATGTCCCCGGTATTTCCCGGTCTTCGACCTCAGCCTGCGCCACTGCGGTACCGAAAGTGACGTCCCACAGCACGGGCGCCTCAGCCTGGTAGGCCTCGCCGCGCGCGAGGTTGCGCAGGAACGCGAGCTGGGACACGGCCTGTGCGCGGCGGCCGACCGTCCGGTAGCCGAGTTCCCAGTCCACCGACAGCCCGAGCCGTCGCCACGCCGCAGCGAACGCCCGCTCGTCCAGCTCGGTCAGCTGCTCGCAGAGCTCGAGGAAGTTCTGGCGGGAGACCGGGAGCTGGTCCGCCGGGTTCGGGTCGCGCGTGTTGCCGATCGCCGGCGTCGTCAGGCCTGGCTGATAGGGGAGGGCCGGGTCGCAGCGGACGCCGTAGTAGTTCTGCACGCGGCGTTCGGTTGCGAGGCCGTTGTCGTCCCAGCCGACCGGGTAGAACACCTCTTTGCCGCGCATTCGCTGGAAGCGCGCGATCACATCGGTATGGGTGTAGGAGAAGGCGTGCCCTAGGTGCAGCGATCCGCTTGCCGTCAGCGGGGGAGTGTCGATGGCGAAGACGGCATCACGGCTCTTGAAGCGATCAAACCTGTACTACGCGAACTTGCGACCAGCGCTGCGTCCACTTGTCTTCTAGGCCGTCCAGGGAGGGCCTGCCCGGGACTCGGTGCGGTGTCGCGCTCATGGCCGCAAGCATAGCCACCGGCGCCGGCTACCGCACCCGGATACCTGCCGGGGTGGCGGTTCAGCGTGGTGCTGAGACCTGCCCGCCCTAGGCTTACGGGATGGACATGCGCGTGCTTGGATCTACTGGCGTTCGCGTCTCGTCGCTGTGCCTTGGTGCCATGATGTTCGGGTCGTGGGGCAATCACGACCGTGACGAGTCGATCCGCATCATCCACCGGGCGCTGGACTCCGGCATCAACTTCGTCGACACCGCGGACGTGTACTCGTCCGGCGAGTCGGAGATGATCGTCGGCAGAGCGCTGGCCGGAGGGCGGCGGGACGACGTCGTGCTTGCCACGAAGGCCCATGGAGCGATGGGCGATGACGTCAATCAGCAGGGCAACTCGCGGCGCTGGCTGGTGCGCGAGTGCGAGAACAGCCTGCGGCGGCTCGGCACCGACCACATCGACCTGTACCAGATACACCGGCCCGATCCAGCGACGGACATCGACGAGACTCTCGCGGCGCTGTCGGACCTGATCCACGCGGGGAAGATCTGCTACGCGGGAAGTTCCACGTTTCCTGCTTCGCAGGTCGTCGAAGCGCAGTGGGCGGCGCAGCGCGCCGGACGGGAGCGCTTCGTCTGCGAGCAGCCCCCGTACTCGATGCTGGTGCGCGGCATCGAGGCCGAGGTGCTGCCGGTTTGCCAGCGGTATCGGATGGGCGTGATTAGCTGGGGCCCGCTTGCCAGCGGCTGGCTGTCCGGTGGGTACCGAAAGGGCGGTGAACTGCCGGCCAGCCGACGTGCGCAGCGGCTTCCGCACCGCTTCGACATGAGCCTGCCAGGCAATGCGCTGAAGCTGGAGGCCGCGGACCGCCTGGCAGGGCTCGCCGCCGAAGCCGGCCTGTCGCTGATCCACCTGGCCATCGGCTTCGTGCTCAGCCATCCCGCTGTGACTTCGGTGATCATTGGGCCGCGCACCATGGACCACCTGGACAGCCAGCTCGGCGCGCCCGAGCGCGGACTGCCGGCCGATGTTCTGGACCGGATCGACGAGATTGTGGTACCGGGGACCAACCTGAATCCCGCTGACGCCGGGTATCTGCCGCCCGCCCTGACTGAACCGGAGCTGCGCCGACGCCACTAGCCACGGC
>JASHSO010000182.1 GCA_030038715.1 Streptosporangiaceae bacterium | reverse complement strand
TTCAGCAGAAGTTCGAGCTCGGCCTGCTCGACCCCGGCTGGGCACCAAGCGAGGACGGCGCGAGCATCGACCTGAACCCGCCGGCCCACCGTGCGCTGGCACGGCAGCTCGCCGATGAGTCGGTTGTGCTTGTGGCGGATGACCGGCACGCGCTGCCGCTCGACCCCGCGACCCGCATCGCCGTCGTCGGACCGCTCGCAGACGACCCGCTGTCGGGTCTGGGCTGCTACACCTTCCCCCGGCACGTGGGCTACCGGCATCCGGAGCTCGGCACCGGAGTGGAGCTCAGCTCGCTGCTGACAGCGCTGCGCGAGGAGCTGCCGGACACGGCTTTCACGTACGCGCAGGGCTGCGACGTACGCGGTGCCGACCCATCGGGAATCCCGGCGGCGGCAGCGTGTGCTGCCGCCGCCGACCTGGCAGTCGTGGTGCTCGGAGACCAGGCCGGGCTGTTCGGCAGGGGCAGCTCTGGTGAGGGCTGTGACGTGCCCGACCTGCGGTTGCCTGGCGTGCAGCAGGACCTGCTCGACGCCATACTCGATGCCGGGGTGCCCGTGGTGCTGGTGATGATCAGCGGCAGGCCCTACGCGCTTGGCCACGTAGCGCCCAGGCTTGCGGCGCTGGTCCAGTCCTTCTTCCCCGGTCAGGAGGGCTCCGCCGCGATCGCCGGCGTGCTGTCGGGTCGCGTGACCCCGAGCGGCAAGCTGCCGATCGGCATCCCGGCCGGGATCGGCGGCCAGCCTGCTCCGTACCTGCGGCCACGGCTGGCCGAGCGGACCGGCGCCAGCGCGGCCGACCCGACCCCGCTTTTTCCGTTCGGCCATGGCCTGTCGTACACCAGCTTCGAGTATTCACAGCTGTCCGTCGGCAGCGATGGCCTGCTAGCCACGGACGGAGCCATCGACGTCAGCTGCACGATCCGCAATTCCGGCCAGCGGCCCGGCGCCGAGGTCGTCCAGCTCTACCTGCACGACCTGGTGGCCCAGGTCGCGCTCCCAGTCCGGTACCTGGCCGGGTTCGCCCGTGTCCCGCTGCAGCCCGGCGAGTCCGCCACGGTGACGTTCCGCCTGCACGCGGACCGGACAGCGTTCTCCGGGCGGTCCGGCCAGCGGATCGTCGAGCCAGGCCAGATCGACGTGCTGATCGGGTCATCCTCGGCCGACATCCGGCTGACCGGCACTCTCACGCTGCACGGCCCGCAGCGGACCGTCGGCTCCGGCCGCGTGCTGACGACCCCGGTCGCCATCACAAGCCCAGATCAACTGTTATCGGCGTGCCCGACCGGCACCTCGGCAACGGCCAGCTCCTGAAGCTGCTCGCTGCCGCCGGGATCCAGGAAGACCGGGTCGCGAAAGTCACTCAGCTCCGCGGCGGCACGTTCAACACCGCCTACCGGATCAGCCTTGCCGACGGCCTCGGCGTGGTACTGAAGATCTCCCCCGAACCCTCCGTGCCGATCCTGCGCTACGAGCAGCGGATCATGCGGACCGAGGCATTGTTCTGCGACCTGGCGCAGGCCTGTGCTGCCCCGGTTCCCGCCGTGCTGCACCGCGGCTTTGACCAGGACATCATTGACGGCGACTACCTGGTGCTCTCCGAGTGTCCGGGCGAGCCATGGCCCGCGCTGGCCGAGCGTATCGACGCCGGGGCACGCTCGGGCCTGCGCCACCGCCTCGGCGAGATGGTGGCGAGCCTGCACACGCTGACCGGCACCGCCTTCGGGTACCCGACGGGCGCCGTGAGGCCGCTCAGCGCTAGCTGGCGAGCAGCGTTCCTGGCCATGGTCGGGGCCGTGCTGGAAGACGCACGACGGTTCACTGTCGCGCTGCCCCGGCCGGCCGACGAGATCGCGCGCGCACTCGAGGCGACCTCGCACGTGCTCGACCAGGTATCGATGCCTGTGCTGGTCCATTTCGACCTGTGGGACGGCAACGTCCTAGTCGACCTGACCGACTCCGGGCCGCGAATCGGCGGCCTGATCGATGCGGAGCGCGCGTTCTGGGGTGACCCGCTCGCCGATCTGGTGTCGCTGGCCTTGTTCGGCGACATCGCCGCCGACACGGCGTTCCTGGCCGGCTACCGCGCCGCCGGAGGGCAGCTTGTCCTCGACGAGTCCGCCGCACGGCGGCTCGCCATGTACCGCTGCTACCTGTACCTGATCATGCTCGTCGAAGCGGAGCCGCGCGGTTACACCACCGCGCAGCGCGCCACGCTAGCAGGGCGGGTAGTTCCCGCGCTGCTGGCCGAGCTCCGGTCGCTTTCTGGCTGACCGGCTGTCACACCGTGCAGACCGCGCCGCGATCGGCACCGGACACCAGCGCCGCGTACTTGGCAAGGGCTCCGCTGCGGTACTTCGGCTCCGGTCGCCGCCAGGCCGACCTCCGCCGCTCCAGCTCGGCCTCGTCGACGAGCAGCTCAAGCCGCCGCTGGGGAACGTCAAGAACAATCGGGTCGCCGTCCGCCACCAGCGCGATCGGGCCGCCGTCGAATGCCTCCGGCGCGACATGCGCCACACAGGCACCGAACGTGGCACCGGAGAACCGCCCGTCGGTCAGCAGCATGACGTCCTTGCCGAGTCCGGCGCCCTTGATCGCCGCGGTGACGGCCAGCATCTCGCGCATGCCAGGCCCGCCCTTGGGGCCCTCGTACCTGATTACCAGTGCGTCGCCCCCGCCGACCTCGCCGCGGGTGACGGCAGCGAAGCAGTCCTCCTCACGCTCGAAGACCCTGGCCCGCCCCTCGAACCGAAGCGTCTCGATGCCCGGAGTCTTGACCACGGCGCCGTTAGGTGCCAGCGATCCGCGCAGCACCGCGAGCCCGCCGTCGACCTTGAACGGGTCCTTCACCGGCCGCACCACCGAGCCGTCCGGCGAGAATGCATCGGCCACGTTCGCACCGATCGTGCGTCCGTTGACGGTCATCGCATCGCCGTCGATCAGTCCGGCCGACAGCAGTTCGCGCAGGATCACCGGCACGCCGCCAACCTTGTCGAGCTCGCTCATCACGAACAGGCCGGACGGCCGCATCGAGGCGATCACCGGCGTGCGGCGGCTCACCGCGTCGAAGTCGTCCATGGTCAGTTCCACGCCGGCCTCGTGCGCGATAGCCAGCAAGTGCAGCACGGCATTGGTGGACCCGGCAGTCGCCATCACCACGGCGGCCGCGTTCAGGAAGGCGGCACGGGTCATGATCTGCCGCGGCCGCAAGCCGTTGGCCAGCGCCTGGACAACTGCCTCACCAGTGCGCCTGGCCAGATCGGTGCGCTCAGCCGACACCGCAGGCGCGGAGGCCTCGCCGGGCAGGGTCATGCCCAGAGCCTCGGCGCAGGTGGACATCGTGTTCGCCGTGTACATGCCCGCGCATGAGCCCGCGCCCGGGCACGCTGCGCGCTCGACGGCCAGCAGCTCACCGTCGGTGATCGTGCCAGCGGCGTGCTCGCCGACGGCTTCGAACACATCCTGGATCGTCAGCGGCCTGCCGTCCCGACCTGGCAGGTAGCCGGGCAGAATGGTGCCTCCGTACAGGAACGCGGCCGGCAAGTCCAGCCGGGCGCACGCCATCAGCATGCCCGGCAGCGACTTGTCGCAGCCGGCGATGGCGACCAGCGCGTCAAACTGCTCTGCCTCCATCATCAGCTCGACAGAGTCGGCGATAACCTCCCGGCTGACCAGCGAGGCCTTCATGCCCTCCGTGCCCATGGAGATGCCGTCGGACACCGCGATGGTGCCGAACTCGAGCGGGACCGCGCCGGCCTGGCGCACGCCCTCCTTCGCCGCGGCCGACAGCCCGTTCAGGTGCACGTTGCAGGGGGTCACCTCGTTCCATGACGAGGCGATCGCCACCTGAGGACGCTGCAGGTCTTCCTCCGACAGCCCCACCGCCCGCAGCATGGACCGGGCCGGTGCCCGGGACGGGCCGGTGGTCAGCGGGCCAGACCGCGGCCGCGGCAACTCGCTCATACTGCCTCCGATATGTCGGGCCCGGCCGCCCTTTCCAGGGGCCGTGCCAGCCGATCGTCACAGGACTGATCACTTGCCAGCGGCTCGGCGCCGGCACGCAGCAGGCCGAACACTACGCCATCGGTGAGCGCCTCCCAGGAGGCGGTCACGATGTCGTCCGAGACGCCTACCGTGGTCCACTCGCCGTCGGAGTCGGCCGAGGTGAGCATCACCCTGGTGACGGCGCTGGTGGCCGCCCGGCCATCCAGAATGCGGACCTTGTAGTCGACCAGGTGAATGCGGGCCAGCTCGGGATAGGCCTCCGAAAGGCCGCGACGCAGCGCCTGGTCCAGTGCGTGCACCGGCCCAACTCCCTCGCCGACCGCCACCACGCGATCATCGCGCAAACGCAGCCGCACGATTGCCTCGCTGCGATCGAAGCTGGGCTGGCCGGTGGGATCAACCCCCTGGAACCCCCGGCCGGACCGCTCCACCACCACGCGGTAGCCTTCCAGCTCGAACCAGGAAGGCAGCACGCCAGCGCGGCGGCGGACCAGCAACTCGAACGAGGCGTCAGCGGCCTCGAAGGCGTAGCCGCGGTGCTCGGCCTCCTTGACCTCGTCCAGCACCTGCCCGGCCAGGTCCGGGTCGGACGACAGGTCAAGACCCAGCTCGGCCGCCTTAGCCAGCACGTTGCTCCGCCCGGCAAGCTCGCTGACCAGCACCCGCGCCCGGTTCCCGACCACCGAGGGATCGACGTGCGAGTACGCGTCCGGACGCCGGGCGATCGCTGAGGCGTGCAGCCCGGCCTTGGTGGTGAACGCCGACGGCCCGACGTACGGCTGGCGCGGCTCGAACGGCAGGTTCGCCAGCTCCGCGATCGTCCGCGCGGTCGTGGCCAGCGCGGACAGCCGTCCCTCCGGCAGCAACGAGTGACCGCGCTTGAGCTCCAGGCTGGCGATCACCGAGAACAGGTCGGCGTTGCCGCACCGCTCGCCATATCCGTTGGCCGCACCTTGCACGTGCAGTACCCCAGCGCCAACGGCCACGACCGAGTTGGCCACCGCGCAGGCTGCGTCGTTGTGGAAGTGCACCCCGACCGCGGTCCGCGAGCGACCGGTCACCTCGGCCACGATCCGCGACACGTCGTCGGGCAGCGTCCCGCCGTTGGTATCGCAGAGCACGAGCGTGTCGGCCCCGGCGTCGGCAGCGGCGGCCAGCACCTCAAGGGCATAACCCCGATCGGCGGCGTAGCCGTCGAAGAAATGCTCGGCGTCGAAGACGACCCGCCGTCCGGCCGCGGCCAGGTACGCGACCGACTCGGCGACCATGGCCAGGTTCTCCTCGCGGGTCGTGCGCAGCGCCTCGTCGACGTGCAGCGTCCACGCCTTGCCGACCAGCGTGACGATGGGTGTCTCCGCGTCCAGCAGCGCGCGCAGGTTCGCGTCGTCCCCGGTCTTCCGGCCCGGCGCCCGGGTGGCGCCGAACGCTGCGAGCGCGGCGTGCTTGAACGACATCCGCTTGGCCCGGTCGAAGAACTCGGCGTCCTTAGGGTTGGAACCGGGCCAGCCGCCCTCGATCACGTCCACCCCGAGCCCGTCCAGGGCCGCGGCCACGCGCAGCTTGTCCGCGACTGTCAAGTCCAGCCCGACCTGTTGTGACCCGTCCCGCAACGTCGTGTCGTAGATCTCTACCTTCCGCGCGCCCATCACTTCCCCCCGTCCGCCAGCTCGCCGAGCAGAGCCTTCTCCCACTCCACCGTGCTCCCCGGCGCGCCAGCCGCCAGCACCGCGCTGACCGCCCCGTCCAGGTCGTCGGCGGCGGCCTGCTGGCCCAGGTGACCGAGCATCAGCCCGGCTGACAGCACAGCACCGGCAGGGTTAGCTCGTCCGGTGCCGGCGATGTCCGGAGCCGAGCCGTGCACGGGCTCGAAGACCGACGGCCCGGTCCGGTCCGGGTTCAGGTTGCTGCTGGGCGCGAGGCCCAGTCCGCCGGTCAGCGCCGCAC
>JASHSO010000181.1 GCA_030038715.1 Streptosporangiaceae bacterium | reverse complement strand
AGCCAGGTTCGGCTCGCCGTCCTGCAAACGGCCAGCGTCGAGCAGATTATGCCAGGTTGCCAGGAACGAGGTACCTGGGGCCGGAGTGGTCGGAGTGCTGACCGCGCCAGCCGGCGAGAATGACCCGGCTGCGACGGCCGGTTTGCCGGCCCGAGCAGACGGCATCGGGGGATCTGGGGGGGCTTGGCCCCCCGAGGAAAGCACAACTGCGAGTTCTCGCCGGGCCGTCTCAACGTCCGGCAGCCCCAGATGCACGTCCATCTCGTCGGCGATCGCGGCGAGCACGTGCAGGTCGGTGCGGACCGTGGGGACGGACAGCGCGGCACCGAACGAACCGGGCCGGCCCTCCCAGTTCACGAACGTGCCCGGCTTCTCGGCCACCGCGGCGACCGGGAACACCACGTCGGCCCTGTCGGTGACGGCACTCACCCGCATCTCGAGGCTGACCACGAAGCCCGACCTCTCGATGGCGTGCAGCGCCGCGGCCGGGTCCGGCAGGTCGTAGGGATCGACGCCGCCGATCAGCAGCGCGTCGAGGTCGCCGTCGCGCGCCGCGGTCAGGATCTCACTGGCCGACAAGCCGGGCTGGGCGGGCAGCGAGCTGACGCCCCAGACGGCGGCGACCTCACTAGCCGCGGCAGCGTCGCCGACACGGCGTCCGCCCGGCAGCAGGTTCGGCAGCGCGCCTGCCTCGATCGCGCCGCGCTCGCCGGCCCGGCGCGGGATCCACGCGAGTTTCGCGCCGGTCACACTGGCCAGCCGGGCTGCAGCGGTCAGCGCACCCGGCACCTCGGCGAGCCGCTCGCCGACCACGATGACCGCGCCCGGCTCGCGGATGGCCGTGCTGACCCTGGCAGCGTCGGACTCATCGGCCAGCGCGTTCAGCGCGAGTGCTTCTGCCCCAGGAACGGTAGGCAGCAGCGTGCCGGACAGCTTCGTCAGGCCTGGACTGGCCAGCGCCGCGAGTGAGTACACCCGCGTCTGGCCGGCCTGCACGGCCTTGCGCAGCCGCAGGAACACGATCGGGCACTCGTCCTCCGGCTCGAGACCCGCCAGCAGCACGGCGGGTGCGTGCTCCAGGTCGGTATAGCTGGGGCCGACCGTCGCGGCCACGTGACCGGCGACGAACTCCAGCTCCTCGGCCGAGTGCGGCCGGGCGCGCATGTCGACGTCGTTGGTGCCGAGGGCCACCCGGGCAAACTTCGCGTAGCCGTAGGCGTCCTCCACCGTGAGCCGGCCACCGGGCAGCACGCCGGCCCGGCCGCGGGCGGCCAGCAGACCGCGGGCCGCCACCGCGATGGCCTCCGGCCACGAAGCGGGTTGCAGCACCCCGCCAGCGTCGCGGACCAACGGCACGGACAGCCGATCAGGCAGCGTCGTGTAGGTAAACGCCCAGCGGCCCTTGTCGCAGTTCCACTCCTCGTTGACCTCAGGCGCGTCGCCAGCCAGCCGCCGGGTGACCGCGCCACGGCGGTGGTCCGTGCGCTGACGGCAGCCAGCCGCGCAGTGCTCGCAGATGCTCGGCGTGGACACCAGGTCATACGGCCGTGCCCGGAACCGGTAGGACGCACCGGTCAGCGCGCCGACAGGGCAGATCTGCACGGTGTTGCCGGAGAAGTAAGAGTCGAACGGCACGCCGTCGGCGACGCCGACCTGCTCCTGCGGGCCGCGCTCGATCAAGTCGATCATCGGGTCGCCGGCGATCTGCTCGGCGAACCTGGTGCACCGGGCGCACTGCACGCACCGCTCGCGGTCCAGCAGCACCTGCGAGGACAGCGCGATCGGCTTGGCGAACTTCCGCTTGGTGCCGCTAAACCTGGTCTCGCCCTGGCCAGACGACATGGCCTGGTTCTGTAGCGGGCACTCGCCGCCCTTGTCGCACA
The DNA here is from genome assembly GCA_030038715.1 of Streptosporangiaceae bacterium. GTDB lineage: Bacteria > Actinomycetota > Actinomycetes > Streptosporangiales > Streptosporangiaceae > JAJYUU01. Next base: position 2,900 of record JASHSO010000181.1, on the reverse strand, counting down.
TCGGGCAGTCGAGCGGGTGGTTCACCAGCAGCAGTTCCATGGTGCCGCGCTGCGCCTTCTCCGCGACCGCCGAGGTCAGCTGGGTGCGCACGACCATTCCGTCGGTGCACACGGTAGTGCAGGACGCGGGCGGTTTCGGCTGACCCTGCACCTCGACGAGGCACTGCCGACAAGCACCGATCGGGTCGAGCAGCGGGTGGTCACAGAACCGCGGGATCTGGATGCCGAGCTGCTCGGCGGCCCTGATGATCAGGGTGCCCTTCGGCACGCTGATCTCGAAACCGTCGATGGTAACGGTCACGTGGTCAGTCGGGCGGGCTAGCTCGCCCCCGGTGCTTGGCGGAGTCTGCACGGTCATCGGGTGGGCTCCGGCGCGAAGAGGGTGGAGGCGGCTGGGTCGAACGGGCAGCCACCGTGCTTGCGGTGCTCGAGGTACTCGTCCCGGAAGTACTTGATCGTTGACACGGCCGGACTGACGGCGGTATCCCCGAACGGGCAGAACGAGCGGCCCACGATGTTGTCGCTGATGTCGAGCAGCTTGTCCAGGTCGTCGTCGCTGCCCTGGCCGTTCTCCAGCTCGGTAAGGATCTGCACCATCCAGTAAGTGCCTTCACGGCACGGTGTGCACTTGCCGCACGACTCGTGCCGGTAGAACTCGGTCCACCGGAGCGCGGCGCGCACCACGCACGTGGTCTCGTCGAAGATCTGCAGCCCGCGGGTGCCGAGCATCGTGCCGGCCGCCGCCGTGCTCTCGTAGTCCAGCGGAAGGTCGATGTGCTCGTCGGTGAGGATCGGCGTGGACGACCCGCCCGGTGTCCAGAACTTCAGCCGGTGCCCGGCGCGGACGCCGCCGGACAGGTCGAGCAGCTCGCGCAGCGTGGTGCCGAGCGGCGCCTCGTACTGGCCCGGCGTCGTGACGTGCCCGGTCAGCGAGAAGATGCCGAACCCCTTGGACCGCTCGGTGCCGAGCGCAGCAAACGCCTCCGCGCCGGTTCCGATGATGAACGGGACGCTGGCGATCGACTCGACGTTGTTGACGACAGTCGGGCAGGCGTACAGACCTGCTATGGCGGGGAACGGGGGCTTCAGGCGGGGCTGTCCTCGATAACCTTCCAGTGATTCAAGCAGAGCCGTTTCCTCGCCACACTCGTACGCACCGGCACCGGCGTGCACCACGATGTCCAGGTCGAAGCCCGAGCCCAGGATGTTCTTGCCGAGGTAGCCGGCCCGATACGCCTCGTCGACCGCGTGGTGCAGTCGCCTGATCACGTGCAGCACTTCGCCGCGCACGTAGATGAACGCCAGGTTCGCCCTGATCGCGTAGGACGCGATGATCGCGCCCTCCACCAGCACCTGCGGGTTGGCCAGCATCAGCGGCATGTCCTTGCAGGTGCCGGGTTCGGACTCGTCGGCGTTCACGACCAGGTAGTGCGGTTTGCCGTCCCCCTGCGGGATGAACGCCCACTTGTTCCCGGTGGGGAACCCGGCGCCGCCGCGGCCGCGCAGGCCCGACTCCTTGACCGTCTGGATTACCTTGTCGGGCTCCATCGCGAGGGCCTTGGGGAGCGCGCGGTAGCCGCCGTTACGCCGGTAGGTGGCCAGCGAGAACGAGGTCGGATGGTCCCAGTGCGCGGTCAGCGTTGGGGTAAGGATCGTGCTCATGCCGCACCGCCGTGGCGGGCCTGACCGGCGCCGGCTTGCCCGTTCCCGGCATCAGATGCCGCACCGTCGCCAGGCGTCCAGCCTTGCGCCCTGGCGATCCGAAGGCCTGCCAGAGTCGGCTCGCCCGCCGTGTGCCCGCCGGCCGCCTGGTCGTCGGGAAAGCCGGCCAGGATCTCGGCGGCCTGCTTCCAGGTCACCAGGCGGGGCGCGCCCCGGCTCGGCGTGACGTCGGCACCTGAGCGCAGGCCGTCGACCAAGTCCCTGGCCTTGGCCGGGGTCAGGTTGTCGAAGAACTCCCAGTTGACCATCACCACGGGCGCGTAGTCGCAGGCCGCGTTGCACTCCACGTGCTCGACGCTCACCTTGCCGTCGGGGGTCGGCTCGTCGACGTCGACGCCCAGGTACTCCTTCAGGTCGGCGAAGATGGCGTCGCCCCCCATGATCGCGCAGAGCGTGTTCGTGCAGACCCCGACGTGGTACTCGCCGATCGGCTTGCGCTTGTACATGGTGTAGAAGGACACCACTCCGGTGACGTCGGCCTCGGTCAGCCCGAGTTGCTCGGCGCAGAACGCGATGCCGTCCTCCGACACGTAGCCCTCTTCCGACTGCACCAGGTGCAGCAGCGGGAGCAGCGCGGAACGCGCCTTGGGGTACCGGCCGATGATCTCGGCGGCCCGCGGCGCCAGCCGGGCCCGTGCCTGCTCGCTCAGCGCCATTACCTGTCCACGCCTCCCATCACGGGGTCGATGCTGGCGACGGCCGCGATAATGTCGGCGACCAGGCCGCCCTCGGTCATGACCGACACCGACTGCAGGTTGGTGAAGGACGGGTCACGGAAGTGCACCCGATACGGCCGCGTGCCGCCCTCACTGACCGCGTGACAGCCGAGTTCGCCGCGCGGCGACTCTACCGCGGCGTACGCCTGGCCCGCTGGTACCCGGAAACCCTCGGTGACCAGCTTGAAGTGGTGGATCAGCGCCTCCATCGACTGGCTCATGATGTGCGCGATGTGGTCCGGCGAGTTGCCGATGCCATCCGGGCCGAGCGCCAGCTTGGCCGGCCAGCCGATCTTGGCATCGCGGATCATCACCGGGTCGTCGCCGAGCCGGGAGGTGGCGAGCCGGTCCACGCACTGCTCGATGATCCGCAACGACTGGTCCATCTCGTCCACCCGGACCATGTACCTGCCGAAGGCGTCCGCGCTGGTCCGCACCGGCACGTCGAAGTCGAAGCTCTCG
>JASHSO010000180.1 GCA_030038715.1 Streptosporangiaceae bacterium | reverse complement strand
ATGATCGTCGTGTACCTGATGCAGGCAGGCCATCACCCCGGCTACTACACAATCGCGATCATTCTGGCCGTGCTGTCGCTGTTCCTGGGTATCGCCTACTGCCCGTGGATGGCGAGCTTCACCGAGACCGTCGAGGCGCGCAACCCGGCGCTGACCGCGACCGGCCTGGCGATCTGGGGCTGGATCCTGCGGATCGTGGTCTTCGTGTCCTTCCTGATCCTGCCGGCAGTCGTGTCGTCGGTTACCCCGATCGTGAACTACGGCAGCACGGTCCAGGCCTACGCGGCCAAGTACCCGTCGCTGGTCTGGGCCGGCACCCACGGGGCGGTTGTAGCTGACGCCACGAAGTACAGCAGCCAGCTGACGTTCGCATCGGCGAACCCGACAATCGTGGCCGAGGCGACGCAGTACAAGACCCAGCTCGCCGACGCCGTCAAGTTCGCTCCCGAGCTGCTGGTCATCCAGAAGAATCCGACTCTGTTCGCTCAGGCGGCCAAGTACACGCCGACAACCATCCCGCCCGCGCTTGCGGCGAAACTGCTGGCCGCGGCCGGCGGCGGCAGCAAGGGCGCGGCGATCCTCTCGACGATCGACGCGAATCAGTCGGCTATCACGAGCGTGATCGCCGCCGGGGCTGTCCTGACGAAACTTGCGCCCTACGCAACCCAGCTCACCGCTCTGTCCAAGGTGCCGGCGTCGGTCATCGCGGCTGTGAAGCCGTGGGGAGCCGAGCTTGCGGCCTTGTCCAAGGTGCCACCGGCCATCAGCGCCTACATGGCGGCGCATGGTAGTGCCGTCACCACAGCCGCGGCGAACCAGGTCGGCCAGTGGAAGACCTGGTACTGGATCTGCTTCGGTTGCGTGATCTTCTTCCTGCTTTGCGTCCCGATACTGCGCGGCCGGTGGTCACCGAGCGCAGCCAAGCGAGACGAGGACGAGCACGAAGCCATGGTTCAAGCGGAACTGGCCAAGCTCCGCGAGGCCACTAGCTGATCCCTTCGGATCCGGCAGAGAAGCCGGCGGGCCGAGATGCGGCGGCCCGTCGGCTTCTGGCTTTCCTACCCAGGCGCCGCCTGGCTAGTAGCGGTTGTGCATGAGTTCCGCTACGTCCGCCAGGGTCTGGCCGGCTGTCGCGGCAGCCTTCTCGTTCCCGGCGGCGAGCACCGACGACAAGTAGCCAGGGTCGGCGGCGAGCTCAGCGCGTCGTGTCCTGATGTCGGCGAAGCGCTGGTTGATCGCATCGGTCACTGCGGTTTTGAGAGCCGCCGCTCCGCGCCCCCCGATTTCCTCGGCCACCTGCTGGGGTGACTGGTCCCGGCACAGGGCGGCCATGAGAAGCAGGCCCGCAACGCCAGGCCGCCGGTCCGGCTCGTAGCTGATCACGCGTTCGGAGTCGGTCTTCGCTCTGGCCACGAGCGCGGCTGTCTCGTCCGCCGTGGCACGGATCCGGACTGAGTTGTTGAAGCTTTTCCCCATCTTCCTGCCGTCCAGGCCGACCAGCAGCGGCGCGGCGCTGAGCAGGGCCTCCGGCTCGGGAAAGTACGGCTGCCCAGGGCTGTAGCGCTCGTTGAAGCGCCGTGCTATCACTCTGGTGAGCTCCAGGTGCGGCAGCTGATCCTTGCCGACGGGCACCAGGTTGGCGTGGCAGGACAGGATGTCGGCCGCCTGGTGCACCGGATAGGTGAACATCAGGGCTGTCATCCCGGCCAAGCCAGCGGCGGCTGCCTCGTCCTTGACAGTCGGATTTCGCCGAAGCTCGGCGACGCTGACCAGGCTGAGGAACGGAAGCATGAGCTGGTTCAGTGCCGGCACCTGGCTATGGGCGAAGATGACAGCCTTCCCGGGATCGATGCCCACGGCGAGATAATCGGCGACCAAGTCCATGACATGGCGGCGCAGCGCAGCCGACCCTGGCCGATCGGTTATCGCCTGGTAGTCCGCGACCAGCACGAACAACTCGACCCCGGCATTCTGCAACCGGACGCGATTTTGCAGGGTACCGAAGTAGTGGCCGACGTGCAGCGCACCAGTCGGCCGGTCTCCAGTCAGGATGCGGAAGGCTCCGGGTTGGCGCTCAATGGCCCGCTCCAGCCTGGCGCTTCGCTGCTGGCTGGTGCGCACCGAAGATGTCGTGATCGGCATGACTGACCTCCAGGGGATCGGCCCGCAAGGAGGTCACGCCGACAGAAGCCGGAACGGCGCCGCCCAGCGGGCGCGCCGTCGAATGTGCGAGGACTGCTCGGAAAATGCAACGACTGGCGGCCGCCTAGTGCGGCCACCACCAGCAAGTGCGCTGACATCGTTGCATGACAGAAATCATAGCGGCCAGAGCACGCTAGTCTAGTGCGCGGGTCGGCGGCGCTCGTCGAAGATCAGGTTCAGCACCCAGCCCACGACGCCGACAATGATGGCGCCCCAGAAAGCTGCGGCGAAGCCAGTGATGTGGAAGGGCAGCGACAGCTTGCCGGCTATCCAGCTGCACAGCCACAGCAGCAGGCCGTTCACGACCAGCCCGATGAGGCCGAGCGTGAGCACGTAGAACACGCAGCCGACGGTCTTGACGATCGGCTTCAGCACGGCGTTCACCACGCCGAAAATCAGGGCGACGAGTATCAGCGTGCCCGCCTTCGACCAGTCGCTGCCGCCGCGCAGCTCGATGCCGGGAACGGCCAGGTGTGCGATGCCGAGCGCCGCGGCAGGGATGAGGATGCGCAGCAGGAGGGTCATGCGGTCATACTCCCATGTTCCGCCAAACGGTAAGAATTCCCGCCGCAATCGTTCTGGCAGTGTTACCTCCCGCCATGGACTGGCGCGGATGCTGTCGCCGGGCTGTGGCGGCGGTCGCGTCCGCCGTGCTGTGGCAGCGGTCGCGTCCGGGGTGCTGTGGCGGCGGTCGCGTCCGCCGTGCGAGGCGCACGCACTCAGGCTGTGCTCGGCGTAATCCGGTAGAGCGCGCTGAAGCCCTCACCTCGGTAGTCGGAGCCGGACTCGGCCGGTGGATCGAGCAGGTACATCGCGCCATGGAACACGACCGCCTCGGTCTTGCCATACAGGAGGTCGGTGGCCGAGGAGTAAGCGGGCTTCAAGACCGCCTCCGAACCGACCGCACCTGTCGAGGGAACGAGACGGAAGATCTGTTGCTGCGTGCCGGATGGTTTCACCACCGCAGTCCACAAGCCAGTGGCATCGCCGACCATCGCCAAGCCGCCGTCTTGCGCCATGAGGACGCCGCGAAGTTCGGGAGCCAGCGTCACCCGATGCTCCCGCGCGCCCTCCGCGGCGGTGAAACTCCACACCGCGGTCGCACTCGGTCCGGGCGCGAGCCACACTGAGTGCCCGGACGCCACCATCCACCGCACGTATTCGCCGCTCGGCAGCGTCAAGATACGAATAGGCGCACTCGCTCGGGTGGCTACGTGATAGACGGCGGCAAGATCAGCTTGGTCGAGGCTGTTGGCCGCTGGCGCGAGCCAGAAGCCGTCGGCGTTCACGGCGATGATCGGGCGGGAAATGTCCGGCATAGCCACCCGCTGCTCGACCGTGCCGGTCGTCGCCGAGAGCCGGAGAAGTTCACTGCCGCCTTTGGCGAGTGCGTCGAACAACCACAGGACGCCGTCGCCGTAGGTCCAGCTCGGCCAGGCGCTGGATTCCTGCGGGAACGACATCACGACCGGACCGAGCGCGTAACCCGGTTGACCGGCAACGACGTGCGAAATGCGAACGGTGACCGTCGCGACTCCGGCGCTGGCAAAGGTGACCTTCGGCTCGACCGTCAACACGGGAAGGACCCGATGGCCCTGGAGGGCCGGGTTCGCACAGCTGCCCGACTTGAGGTCACTCAACGCCAGCGTGGTCGAATTGACGACCGCCGAGTTACACGTCGCCGACACGGACGGGTCCTGTTCCTGAACAGCAGGCCCGTAGACAAGGATTCGACTGCCGACGAGGGCGAGATCGCCGTACTTATCGCTCTTGGTGAGGTTGAGCATCCTGACGTTCGGTGCGAGGACCACAGCACCTGCCGGAACGCGCGAGCCGGACGCGGCACCCGGTGCGCGGCCACCGCCGCCGGATGTCGCTACTGCCACCCCTGCACCTGCCCCGGCGGCGAGCAGCAGCGCGACAGCGGCGCCCACAGCCCAGCGTCGGCGTCGCAGCCGACGCGCCTCGCGGATCAGTGCCTTGGCATCTGCGGGCGGCCGATCTGCTGGCATCGCTCGTTGATGCAGCCGTTGCATCGCCCCTGCCTAAGACACGGCCTGAATCATGGCGATGACCTCGTCGGGCTGATAGCCCTGCTGCCGCGCGAATGCGACGAGGTCCCTGACCCGCGTCATGACGACACCCCGCTCGGGAGTTCCCGCGACCGTGATGCCACGACCCCGCCGGAATTCGAGCATCCCCTCATCGCGTAGCTCATGCAGCGCGCGAAGGACGGTGTTCGTATTCACGCCGAGGACCTTGGCTAGGTCCTTGGCGAGTGGCATCCGCTCACCGGGCTTCGCTTCGCCCTCAGCGATGGCTCTGCGAATCTCCGCGGCTACCTGTTGGTAGAGCGGAGTGCCCTCCGCCAGGTTGATCTTCACTTCGTCCATGGTGCTAGTTACCCTAGTTCTATTCCTTTTCCGCCGTCAACGCGGGTCGGCGCGCGCGCGTGTCGGGGCCACACGGTGGGCGGCGTGTTCTGGAACGCGGAAACCGGCCAGGAGCGGAAACCGGCCAGGAGCGGAAACCGGCCAGGGCCCGCTGACTACAGCCGCAGACAGGCGCTGCCGTCACTTCCAGCGGAAATGGACAAATACCCGGCCGAAGTTCTTGGAGTCCTTCTCGACCCGGTGATACAGGGCCTTGATCTCCTTCTGCTCCAGGAACCTGA
>JASHSO010000179.1 GCA_030038715.1 Streptosporangiaceae bacterium | reverse complement strand
TCCGGGCTATAGCCGAGATGGAAATCTGTCCCAGCCACCAAGCCCGAGCCCTCCTCCAGCAAGGGCTGGACGCGCTCCTGCGTAGTGCCCGGATAGGACGTCGACTCGACCACCACGGTCGCACCGGGCCGCAGGTACCTGGCCAGAGTCCGCGCCGCACCGTCCAGATAGCCAAGGTCAGGAAGGCCATCCTGAAGAGGCGTTGGCACGGTGATGACAGCGACGTCGAAGCCGGCGCAGCTACGCGCCTGCCCGGACGGCCGGAATCTGCCGTCGGCCAGCGCTGCCCTAAGCTGGTCGCCCGAAACGTCCTCGACATAGGACTCGCCAACGAGCAACTGGGCGACACGGCGCGTGTCGATGTCGTAGCCGGAAACCGCATGTCCCGCCTCAGCTGCCCGCATCGCCAGGGGCAGGCCCACGTAGCCGAGCCCCACCACGACAACGGCCGTCATGCAGGCCTCCTTCTGGTAGCGGCATGGGCGGCGCCCCGGCGGGCGTGCCCGGAACCGATCGCCTGCCTCGCCACGAGCGCGACGAACGCCGCGTTGGTCGCCAGGTACCGCCTGCCAAGCCTGAGCGGCTCCTGCTTGGCTCGGTACAGCCACTCCAGGCCGAGCCGCTGGCACCAGACGGGCGCCCGCTTGGTCTCGCCCGCCAGCACGTCGAACGAGCCGCCCACGCCGTGCACGACGTGCGCTCCGGTCGCCGTGCCGTGCACGGCCAGAAACAGCTCCTTGCGCGGCGAAGACATCCCGAGGAACAGCAGATCGGCGGCGGATCGGTGGATCGCGGCTGCCACATCGGCAGCCTCGTCGCTGCGGAAGTAGCCGTCCCGCGCGCCGGCCACCCGCAGCTCCGGATAGCGGCGGGCCAGTTCGGCCAGCATGCGGTCCAGCACGCCGGGTTTCGCACCGAGGAAGTACACCCGGTAGCCGGATCTGGCAGCCACTGCCAGCAGTTCCTCAAACAAGTCGATTCCCGCAACACGTTCCGGCACCGGGGCGCCTAGGATGCGGCTTGCCCATACCACTGACTGCCCGTCCGCCAGGATCAGCTGGCACCGTGCGACCGCGTCTCGCAGGCCGGGGTCGCGGCACATGGTCACGACCTTGGCCGCGTTCAGCACCGCGACAGGCAGGTAGCCCCTCTGCGCGATCGCCTCGACGCAGCGCGCTACCGCCTGGTCGACCGTGACGGCGTCCACCTGCAGGCCGAACAACTGCCGCCGATCGGGGACGGCTGGCTCGCTGACCATCGCACGAGCTGTCATGACAGCCACGCGTACAACAGCCAGCCGAGTTCGTAGGGCCGGCACTCGTGGTCGACCATCCCCGGCGGGAACACCCGGTCGAGCAGCGCGAGCCGCGTCCCCGGCCGGAACCGGGTCGAGGCGGCGCGCAGGCCGCGTACCAGCTTTCGCCGGTCGCGCCGGGCGACCTTGCGCCAGGTGATCGGCGGATCGTCGAATAGCAGCGTCTCTGAGGTCTCCGGCGGGTTCGCTAGCCAGCCGATCCCGCGGCTGATGGCGTCGATGTGAAGACGACCGCCCGCGTCGGCAAGGTCGTACAGCGCCATCGGAGCCATCGCGTGCTGGTGCACGCTGTAAACCGGATAGCCTTCGATCACCTTGCCGGTCCGTGCGTCGTAGTGCCACCACCACTGGCCCGCCTGGCCTTGCGCGGCGCAAACAGCCGCAGCGACCTCGTCAGCGACCGCTAGCGCCACCGGATCGCTACGGCTGCGGTGCAGCCTGGCGAGCGCTTGAACGGGATAAACCTGGTCGGCGAACGATCCGACGTGCGCACGCCAGGACGCCTCGCGCTGGCTGGGGACTACATGAGGAAACGTGGCCGGCCCACGCGAGCCGAGCAGCCGCCTGCTGGCCCGGATTAGGTGCTCCTCGACGTCGGCATAGGGGCGCGCGGCGACCAGTGCCGACAGCGTCCAGGCCGCGTCCACGACGAGCGTGGGCCGACCCGGCCAGTCGAGCGCGGCGAGTCTGGCTAGCGCGCGCGGCAGTGCCGGATGAGCAGCTTCAGCTGCCGCCCAGCAGGTCAGGGCCACGTCGCCAAGGCTCGACAGCAGGTCAATCTGGCTGACGAGCCTGCCGACGAGCTGGCGACAGCTCTCCCCGGCCAGCACGTCAGGCTGCAGGGCCGTCGGCAGCCGGAGCACGCCGAGCGCGGCGATCGCCGCGTAGCGTGCGCTCGTCCCCGACGGCGTCAGTCGCAGGGCTCCGGCCTGGCCTAGTGTGCCATCGACCCGGAACGCGAACTCACCACCCGCATACGCTGCTGGCAGGCTGGCGAGGCCTATGCGGAGGAGCCGGTTGACGAGTGCCGCACTGCCGCCATCGCAAGCCGCCAGCCTTGTGAGCCTGTCGGTAGCCGGCAACACCCGGTCGCCCTCGCCAGCCGCCACCCCCGCGAGACTGTCCGTCGCCGGCAACACCCGCTCGCCCTGCTCCCGCGCGACGCCGCCCGGGTCAGCGTCCACGACGTACTCGGTGCCCATTAGTCCGTAACCCCCCGACCGTGGCGCAGCGTGCTGCGGCCCCGTAGCCCCCAATGTCACGGCGCTCGCCGCGCCGTCCCCCGTGCACCAGCGCCACTGATTTGGCGCCGTCCCGGCTCAGCTAGCATTCCCTGCTCGCCGTGCCGCCATTCTGCCCGCAGTGAGTTGGCCTTTGCCGCTCGCCGCCAGCGTCAGCTTCGGCCCCCTTGACCGCGATCAGCGACTTGACAAGGCCTGCCATCCGCTCAGCGCGGATCTGCGAGCAGGGAAAGTACAGCTCAAGCTCTGTCCTGCTCAGCAACTCGACCCCGACGGCCGCGCGCAGGCCCTCCTCCCGGCTGGCCGACGGGGTGTGGACCAGCGGCCAGCGCCGAGACACCTCCGCGCGGGCCGTCAGCGGGAGGAACTGGAAGCCAGGAAAGAGCCAGTGGGGTTCGATCGGAAAGTACCGGTAGGGCGTCTGCACCCAGTGCCGATCGGCTAGCGCGTGCACGCTTGCGGCGAAGCGTATTCGCTGCGCGTGCCCGCCGACGTGCTCGATGACGGAGTTGGAGAAGACAAGGTCGTAGCGGCGTGCCCGGATGTCGCTCGGCAGGTCACAGACGTCTGCCTGGTCAGCCCGGATCCAGGCGGGCAGCTCGGCATGCTCTGGCTCGAGGTTCACGATGTGCACCAACGACGGCCGCACGGTCGCGCGCAGCCAGGACTGCGCTGTGCCGCCGAGATCGATGACAGACATCGTCTCGACCTCGGGAAACGTGCCTCGTAGCCGCTCCCACCGGCGTGACCGGCTCCGCTCACCGACTGAGCCTGACGAGTCGACTAGAAGCTGCCGCACGTCGTGCAGGCTTGTCATGCAGTTCCCCCGCAATCTGACCGAGCCAAGCGACAGGCTATCGGAGCGTAGTCGGACGACTACAGAAAGGTCCCTAGATACGCCCTAGTGCCAGTTCGGCTAAGTACGCACCCGCATGATGCAGCACTGCCGACCACGTCCTCCACAGGATCTGGAGGTCGAGCATCAGGGACCAGTTCTCGACATAGCGCAGCTCTAGCCGGAGCGAGTCCTCCCACGACAGGTCCGAGCGCCCGCTCACCTGCCACATGCCGGTGATGCCCGGTTTGACCGCCAGCCTGCGCTGCACGCCGTCGCCGTACCTGGCCGCCTCTTCCGGCAGCAACGGGCGCGGGCCCACCAGCGACATGTCGCCGCGTATCACGTTGATGAGTTGCGGCAGCTCGTCGACTGACCAGCGTCGCAGCCAAGCCCCCACGGCCGTGACACGCGGATCGTTGTGCATCTTGAACAGGACTCCGGCCGCTTCATTGGATGTCACCAGCTGTGCTTTGAGCTCATCTGCACCCACGACCATGGTCCGCAGTTTGTAAAGCACGAACCGCTTGCCATCCTTGCCGACCCTGACCTGGCGGAAGAGCCCGGGGCCGTTGTCGAGCATCCGGACGAGCAGGGCTGTGACGACCAGCGCCGGGCCGAAGAGCAGCAGTGCCAGGATGGCCAGAGTTCGGTCGAAAGCCGCCTTGACAAACCTGCGCACGCCAGTGAACTCCGGATGATCGACATGCAGCAGTGGCAGGCCGGCCACCGGCCTGATAGTGGTTCGGGGTCCGGCGACGTCTAGCAGCGCGGGCGCCACGCACAAGTCCGTGCCGGTCTTCTCGAGCGCCCACCCGAGTTCCCGCAGGCGCACGCCGCTCATCTCGGGACAGGAGAGCACCGCCACCGTATCGGCTCCGAACCGCTCGACCACCTGTGGGATGTTGCCGAGGCCGCCGAGCGCCGGAACACCGCTGATGTCGGCAGGCGGCAGCGGGTCGGCTACGCACGCAGCTACGACGCTCAGGCCGTGGTAGGTCTCGCGGCGCAGCAGCGCCGCCAGGTCAGCCACCACGCGCGCATGCCCGACCAGCACGACCTTGCGCATGCAGCTGCCGAGACGCCGCAGCCTGTGCAAGCGCCTTCGCAGGTAGCACCTGGCCAGCAGGTCGAAGGCGGTGGCACACGGCAGGGCGACGACCACGTAGCCTCGGGCCAGGCCGATCTTGCCGGCATACGCGACGATTGCGACGCACGCCGTCAACGACACTCCTGCATTGAGTACCCGGCGAAACTCGTCGGAGCCCACGCCGATGAATCGCGAGTCATAACCGCCCGCGACGGCGACCGCGACCAGCCAGACGACCGGGAGCGCCAGACTGATCTGCACGTATTGCCACGCTGGATAGGACACCGAACCGAACCGGACCTGGAAGGCCAGCAGGCCGGCCGCCAGCGCGCAGGCTGTGTCAGCGATGGCAGCCTGACGCAGATACCCCTTCGTCCACGAAGCCGCACTGCTAGCGGCGAGGCGCGCGGCCGCATGCTCCGCGCGCCAGACACCGGCCACAGCTGCCTGACCGGCTCCCCCGCCCCGTCCCGCACCGTTGCCAGACGCCCGCAATGCCCGCTC
>JASHSO010000015.1 GCA_030038715.1 Streptosporangiaceae bacterium | reverse complement strand
TGACGGTGGAAGAGCTGTTCGGGCCCGCCATGCCCGAGCCGTCGGTGCCGGTCCGCGCGCTGGCACCGCTCGGTGGCGAGGGCAGCCGGGTGTCGCTGGCGCCGATGGGAGAAACCTTCGTCGCGTTGCCGCTGTCGGGCGCCACCGTGACCAGGGCGGGATTCGCGCCCGCTGGCGGCCGGGTCAGCGGGCCTGCGCACGTTATCCCGCTGGGGCCGCACCGGCCCACGCTGCTGGTGGCCGGGTGTGATCCCGCGCTGCCGTTGCTGGAGCTGCCGCTCAGCCTGCTCGATCCGCCCGTGGAGTTCCTGTGGTGGCCCTGCGCCAGCCAGGAGGCGCTCAACCTGGCAGCGGCGGGCCTCGTGCATGCGGCTGGAGTGCACCTGCGGGGCTGGTCGGGCGACTACAACACCGGCGCGGCCGGGGAAGTCCTGCCGGGCGGCGCTGAGGTAATCGGCTTCTGCTCCTGGCGCGAGGGACTGGTGCTCCGGCCCGAGCACGCGGCACAGGTCGGTGATGTGGCCGGAGTTGTTTCGGGTGGCCTGCGCCTGGTGAACCGGGAGCCGGGCGCTGAGGCCAGGCGCGTGCTCGACCGCGAACTGGCCAGCCTCGGCGTCAGCGGACCTGACTTGGCCGGTTACCAGGCCACAGCGACCGGCCATCTCGAGGTGGCGGCGGCGGTCGCGGCCGGGCTGGCCGATGTAGGCGTCGCCAGTGAACCGGCCGCCCTGGCCTACCGACTGGCCTTCGTGCCGCTCACCGAGGAACGATTCGACCTGGTCATCCCGGCCGACATGACCGGGACGCGCGAGGTGCAGGGCCTGCTGCGGGTCCTGTCCTCGTCATGGCTGCTCAACCAGCTGGCCAGCCTGCCAGGCTATGACGTGACCCAGTGCGGCGAGCGGATCGCTTCTCTGCCGCCGTCGCGACCCGGCCGGCCAGCGCAGCGGGAAGAGGCCAGCGCGGCGCAATGAGCTCCTTCATCAGGACCTCGCTGGCGGCGCTGGCGTGCCTGGCAGCGGCGTGCCTGCCAGCGGCGTGCCTGCCGACCGCGCAGGCGGCCGCCTCCAGCACAGGTCACGGTCTCGACAAATTGACGGTCGGCGGTCCGCTGATGGCCAGCCACGGCGTGGTGGTCAACTATCCGGTACACGGTGCCAGACAGCTGCCCAAGGTCCCGGCATCAGCCTGGGTAATCGCCAACGCAGACAACGGCGAGGTGCTTGCTGCCAGAGACCCGCACGGCGAGTTCGGCCCGGCGAGCACGCTCAAGGTGCTGACGGCGATCACCCTGATCCCGCGGCTCAACCCGAACGCCATGGTGCTAGCTACCACGGCCGCCGCTGCCACCGAGCCGAACGACGTCGGCCTGGTCCCGGGCCGCAGGTACCGGGTGTCCGCCCTGTTCACGGCGTTGCTGACGATCTCTGCGAACGACGCGGCCGTCGCCCTCACGCAGGCCACAGGCTCGCTGCGGCAGGGCATGGCGCTGATCAACGCCGAGGCGCGCCAGCTGCAGGCCTACGACGTCGTTGCTAAGGACCCGAACGGGCTGCCCGCACCCGGCCAGGTCGTGTCCGCCTACGATGAGGCCCTCATCGCCCGGCAGGCTCTCGCCATGCCCGACTTCATGAAGTACGACGAGACACTGTCGGCCAGGTTCGAGGTCAAGCCGCGGCGCTGGGAAACGCTGGTCAACCAGAACACCCTGCTGACCCAGTACCGCGGCGGCATCGGCGGCAAGATCGGCTGGACTGTCAGCTCGAAGGCCACCTACATCGGCCTGGCTCGGCGCAGCGGCGTCACGCTCATCGTCGCGGTGCTGCACTGCACTCCCTTGCAGGAGATCTCAGCGGGCGAACGCCTGCTGAACTGGGGATTCGCGATGAACGGCAAGGTGAAACCGGTCGGCGTGCTGGTCGCGCCGCTACCGGCAACGCGCTTGCGCCACGGCGCCGACACCGCGGCACGCGGCCAGGCCTCCGGCAACGGCGGCCCCGCGGGCCAGGGCAGTCAGGCTGCTGGCTACGAGGTGGCCGCCGGGGCAATCGCGGGCACTGGCCTCGGGCTCGGCGGCTTCGTAGGCGCCTGGCGCAGGCGCCGTCGACGGCTCACCTAGCGGTGCTAGCGCGACCGTAGCTTGCCGAAGAGCCCGGAGCCAGACGTTGTCTCGGCGGTCTCTCGCTCTGGCTCGGCAGCCGCTGTCTTGCTGCCGGCCAGTTGAGCATCGGCAGTGGAAATCACGGTGAAGCGGCCCAGCGCCAGCGCCGCGAAGAAGACGATCACGACGCCGAGCCCGGCGAAGTAGCCGATCTGCTCGACCAGCACGCTCACCTTCCCGCCCACCGGCGTTCCGGCAGCCAAGCCACTGGTCCACAGCACGGAGAAGACGCCGCCAACAACGAACCACGCGCCGCCGACGGCGGCCAGCCACGCGCCGAATATCCCCACCGCCCGATGGCCGCTGAGCAGCACTATCGCACCGCCCACGATCGCGGCCACGCCAGGCAGGATCTCCAGCCAGAGC
>JASHSO010000178.1 GCA_030038715.1 Streptosporangiaceae bacterium | reverse complement strand
GTCCGGCCGCATCACTGGCTCGCGAATCCGGATCGGCTTGTCGTCGATGCGGCAGAACGAAACCACCGGCGCTCCGGTGCGCTCCGAGCCGAAGCTCGGGAAGGCCTGGGCATACCTGCCTTCGGCGAAGGCCGCGGCTGACAGCAGCTCAGCGGCGGTGACCACGCCCTGCCCGCCACGGCCATGAATCCGGATCTGCAACATCGAGTCTCCCTGTCACCACAGGTGCGCTGCCTCGAGCCTGCCGGGGCCAAGAATGCCTGGTCAACGGGCCTGTGGCCCGCGACGGCAGGACCTTTGGCCCGGCAGTTGAAGGCGGCCGGGACGTCCGCCCCGGCCGCCTTCGGAGCTCGGCTGCCTTAGTGACGCTGGGCGGCCGAGCCGAAACCCCTTGGCGAGCTACCGACAGTTAGCTGGGCCTGATGTGCTGGTTGAGCCGGACAGGAACCTTCCTGACCGCCTTGTCCTTCTCGGCCAACGGGATGGTGATCTCCAGGATCCCGTTGTCGTAGGTCGCATCGATCTGCCCGAGATCCGCGCCGTCGGGCAGAGTGAAGCTGCGGCTGAAGGTGCCATACCGGAACTCTGACCGGTGCTTGCCATCCTTCTCTTCGCGACGCTCTGCCCTAATCGTCAGGTTGCGTCCACTGGCCGTCACCTCGATGTCAGACTCCGGGTCGACGCCGGGCAGTTCCGCGCGGACGACGTACCGGCCGTCTGCAACGAAGTCCTCGGCGCGCATCGGGTTGGCAGTGACGGGCCGCAAGACGGTCCACGGAGCTTCCATCCACTCGGCCATGTCGCCGAACGGTCCGCGGTAACCCCGGTGTGTCGTCGTGCTCATCGCTCACGCCTCCTCTGTCCTCACACTGTCCAGTCCAGCGCGCCGCCCACCGCTGCCGCAGAGGCGAAAGGGCCTGACGGCCGGGACTTGCGTACCTCCTTGCGTGCCGCCGTGCCCTGCGCTTCTACGCTGGCGAAAGAGTTGCAGGCGACCACAGGGGAGGCGTCATGGCTGCGCACCGTGGCAAGGACGGCAAGACGGGCGACGGCGTCGCGCAGCTTGAGCGAGTGCCGCGCAAGCTGTACCGTGCCGAGCTGCTCAGGCTGCAGGCCGAACTGGTGAAGGTGCAGGAATGGGTTCGTGCCGCGGGCGTCCGGCTGGTCGTGGTGTTCGAGGGCCGCGACGCGGCAGGCAAGGGCAGCACCATCAAGCGGGTGACCGAGTTCCTCAATCCGCGCGTAGCCAGGATCGTGGCGCTGCCGAAGCCAGAAGAGCGTGAGCGCACCTACTGGTATTTCCAGCGCTACATCGAGCACCTGCCCGCAGCCGGCGAGATCGTGCTGTTCGACCGGAGCTGGTACAACCGCGCGGGAGTCGAGCGGGTCATGGGCTTTTGCACGAAAGAGGAGTACGGCAGGTTCCTGCACCAGTGCCCGATCTTCGAGCGGCTGCTCGTCGAGGACGGGATCCTGCTGCGGAAGTACTGGTTCTCGGTCAGCGACTCCGAGCAGGAGCACCGGTTCCGGTCACGGCTTGACGATCCGATGCGGCGCTGGAAGCTGTCTGAGATGGACCTGGAGTCCATCACGCGCTGGGAGGACTACTCACGGGCGAAAGACGAGATGTTCGTGCACACCGATATACCCGAGGCCCCGTGGTACGTGGTGGACAGCGCAGATAAGCGCCGGGCTCGGCTCAACATGATCGCGCACCTGCTCAGCACGATCGAATACCACGAAGTGCAGCGGGTGCCGCTGGAACTGCCGTCGCGGCCGAAGTCAACAGGCTACGTCCGGGCGCCGCGCGAGTCGCAGACGTTCGTCCCCGACTACGTGGCATCGCTGCCGGGATAGCTGTCACAGTCACCGCCGGATGCGGTGTGCTGCGCCTGGGTCCTGGCAGCTCCGGCTGGATGGCTGGCGGGGATCACCCGGGCGAACTGGCCGGGAGAGACCATCGCGATGTGCCCGTCGGCGAGCCACTTGACGACATAGGGCGGGGAGCCGTCAGGATGCGGCAGGCCGATGATGAGGCCAATCCGTGCCGGGTCACCGTCGACGACGAGCTTGTCCCCGATGTGCGCGTACATGTGCGGCCCTTCTCGCCTTCCTTGCCGACCCTCGCGTTACAGGCTGCCCGAGGCGTGCAGCCCGGGCAGCGGGCGGATGGCCTGCAATGACGGGACGTTAGCCACGGGGTTGCCGGTGCGTCGGCTCGGCAGCGCTTGCCGCACCAGGTCCGCAGAGCCAGGACCGTCCAGCTCGCCTCGGCGCGACTCGGGCTGGACGGCTCTGGCTGGTGACCGGGCGGGGTGGCGTGGTCACGGCACGGTGCTGTCGCCTCCCGCGTGCTGGGACGGGGTTGTGACCGCCGTGGTCGCAGGCTGACCTGGCCGCACGGACCCGCGCCAGATCAGCCGGTGCACCGGCACGAGCCTCGGCAGGTCACGCAGGCCCGGGATGAACGGCACCAGCAGGAGCAGGATCGTGGCAAGCCCGGTCAGGTAGATCGCGATCATGTCCACGTTCGCCGAGCTCGAGAAGTGCGGTATCTGGTACCAGAGCGTGTACAGCCAGAGCCATGGCTGGCCGGGATAGCTCCCGGTCTCGTTCATGACACCCCACTGCGAGCCGCTGAGGTTCATCGCCGTCGCCTTGTTGCTGAAATACATCCCGTCCTCGATAAACAGCAGTGGCTTGGTGAAGTTGGTGCCGTAGAACGTGCGCCCGGCGAGCAGGTCGGTGTCCAACGCGCCGCTGCGGGCCATGGACAGTTCCGCGGTCAGCATGGCCGGCACCGGCCCGTCCTTGGCCACCGGCAGGACCGGTGCACCGTTCACGAACTTCACCCTGGTGACCGCGTTGCCGTACGCGGTAGCCCAGGCCGCCCGCTGCGCGGCCGGCGCGCCCCTGTAAGCGGCGAGCGCACTAGCCAGAGCGGGGTCGGTGGGCGCCAGGGTAGCCAGCGGCCCGAGCACGAAGGCTTGCGCGGCGTCGATCGGCTGCGTCACGCCTGGCCAGGTTTGCGGCGAGAACAGCAGCTTCTGAACGCTGCCGGTGGCGTTGTTGTAGGGCGGCCCGTAGCTGGCGGTCTCGCTCGTCCCGTTGAGTTCTGACGCCGCTGTCGCCAGGAAGTCGGCCGGCGCCAGGCGGGACCAGGTCTGCACGGTGACGGCGGGCACGTCGGGTGAGGACAGCAGGCCGGCCAGGCCGAGCGTAAGTGCCAGCACGATCACCCCGGCGATCGTGCCCTCCTTGATGATGTCGTAGCGCCTCGTCGCGCCGCGCCACGGCGCGGCCTCGGCGACAGCGATCGCGCGCCTGCGCTGGCGCGCTGGCAGCCCGGCAGCCTCGTCGGCGTGCGCGCCTATCGGGTGGGCGACGCCACGGACCCGGACCAGCAAGATGTGCGCCCCGACCAGCGCCACCAGGATGATCGGGATCAGTACCACGTGGAACAGCAGCATCTGGCCGAAGTTCATCAGGTTGAAGAACG
>JASHSO010000177.1 GCA_030038715.1 Streptosporangiaceae bacterium | reverse complement strand
CGGCGTACGCGCCGTCCTTTGTCACGACGGTGTCGCTGTGGGCGGAATCCTCCCGCCGCCAGGTCGCCTACGCCCTCTGCAACGACCGCCGCACCCTGCTCTGGTTTGCCAACCAGCGTGCGGTGGAGTATCACCCTGCGCTGTTCCGGGCCGGGGACTGGAATCACCCGACCCATCTGGTGCTCGACCTGGACCCGCCGAGTGCCGACGCCTTCGGGATGGCCGTGCAGGCCGCCCTGCTGGTGCGCGAGGCACTCGGCGGCGCCGGGCTGGCAGGAGCGGTCAAGACCAGCGGGGCGAAGGGCGTGCACGTGTTCGTCCCCATGAAGGGCGACGAGACTGCCGAGGACGTGGCGGCGGCGACCCGCGCGATCGCCGCACGCGCCGAGCGGCTAGACCCCGCACTGGCGACCACCGCATTCCTCAGACAGGACCGTGGCGGCAAGGTATTCATCGACGCCACCAGGGCCGGCGGCGCGACGGTAGCGGCGGCTTACAGCCCGCGGGTGCGGCCTGGCACCCCGGTGTCGTTCCCAGTTGCGTGGGATGACCTCGACACGGTGGCGCCCGCGGACTTCACCATCAAGACCGCGGCGGCGCTGATTGGCGGTCGCGACCCATGGGCGCGCCAGATGCCGGCGCCACGGTCGCTGCCAGCCGATCTGGTGGCGGAGGGCCGCGCTATCCCGGTGGCGAGAGTCCAGGCCATGCACGAAGGCAAGCGCCGCGCACGCGCCCAGCGCCGTGACCGCTGAGGCGTGCGGAGGATGCCTGGCGCGGCGGCCGGCGGCGGAATAACCGCGGTGGCAGACTGGTTGCCGCAACTGAAGCGTGCTCCGGGGTCGGTGTAATTCCGAACCGGCGGTGATAGTCCGCGACCCGGCCCAGTCCGCGTCCGCCCGGGGGCAACCCCGGACTTACCCGGTAAGGGCTGGCTGACCTGGCGAGATTCCAGGGCCGACGGTGAAAGTCCGGATGGGAGGCGGCACGCTTGCGGCCGTTGTGCCGCTACTGCGGCACGCAATCCCGGAGCACCGCCACAGAGCAGCGGCTCACGGGAGGACGCGGTGTTTACCGGGATAGTGGAAGAGCTCGGCGAGGTCGTCGGCATCGAACGTGACGGCGGCTCGGCCCGGCTGACGGTGCGCGGGCCGAAGGTGACGGCCGACGCGTCGCGGGGCGACTCGGTGGCCGTCGACGGCGTCTGCCTCACGGTGACCGCGACGGCCGACGGCACATTCAGCGCCGACGTGATGGCCGAGACCCTGCACTGCTCCAGCCTGGGTCAGCTGCGGCCAGGTTCGGTCGTCAACCTCGAGCGCCCGTTGCGACCCGACGGCCGGCTGGGCGGTCACGTAGTCCAGGGTCACGTCGACGGCACCGGCCAGATCGTCGCTAGGCGTTCCGAGCGAGCCTCCGACGTGGTGCGGATCTCGATCCCGGCGGCGCTAGCCCGTTACCTCGTTTATAAGGGATCTGTGGCCGTGGACGGCATCAGCCTGACCGTCTCGGCCCTCGGCGATGGCCCGGAGCCTTGGTTCGAGGTTAGCCTCATCCCCGAGACGCTGGCGCGGACCACGCTCGGCAGCAAGCACGCAGGCGCGGTGGTCAATCTGGAAGCCGACCTGTTCGCCAAGTACGTCGAGCGGCTGACCGCCAGGAGGCAGCCGTGAGCGATCAGAACCGCCCCGAAGACCAGACCAGGCTCGATCCGGTCGAGCAGGCAATGGCCGACATCGCCGCCGGGCGGGCGGTGATTGTCGTGGACGACACCGAGCGGGAGAACGAGGGCGACATCATCTTCGCAGCGAGCAAGGCCACGCCAGAGCTGCTGGCCTTCACCATCCGGCACACCAGTGGCGTGATCTGCGTGCCGATGCCGGGCGAGATTTTGGACCGGCTCCAGCTTCCGCTGATGACCAGCCAGAACGCCGAGCGAATGCGGACCGCCTACACAGTCAGCGTGGACGCGCGCGACGGGGTTACCACCGGGATCTCCGCGGCCGACCGGGCCAGAACAATCCGGACGCTGGCCGACTCGGCCACCGAGCCCTACGAGATCGTCCGGCCGGGCCACGTGTTCCCGCTCCGTTACACGCCAGGCGGCGTGCTGCGGCGCCGCGGCCACACCGAAGCGGCGGTCGACCTGGCCAGGCTGGCAGGGCTGACCCCGGCCGGGGTTCTGGCCGAGATCGTCAACGACGACGGCACCATGGCCAGGCGGCCCCAGCTACGCGAATTCGCTGACTCGCACGGCATGGCGATGATCTCGATCGACCAGCTCATCTCCTACCGCAGGCAGCACGAGCGGGTAGTCAGCCGAGTGGTCGAGACACACCTGCCGAACGCCTACGGCGACTGGCGCGCGCTCGGCTACCTGAACTCCGTCGACGGTACCGAGCACCTGGCGCTTGTGCTGGGCGACCTGACGCAGCCGGGTCCCGATGTCCTCGTCAGGATGCACTCCGAGTGCCTGACCGGGGATGTGTTCGGCTCGCACCGCTGCGACTGCGGCGCCCAGCTTGACGCGGCCATGGCGGTCATCGCGTCCGAGGGCCGCGGTGTCGTGCTATACCTGCGCGGTCACGAGGGCCGGGGGATAGGGCTGCTGTCGAAGCTGCGCGCCTATCAGCTTCAGGACGGCGGCGCTGACACCGTCGATGCCAATACCGAGCTCGGTCTGCCAGTCGATGCCCGCGAATACTCGACCGGCGCGCAGATGCTTACCGACCTGGGCGTGACGTCGCTGCGCCTGCTGACGAACAACCCGGCCAAGGTCGACGGGCTGTCGGGGTTCGGCATCAGGGTGACCGGCCGGGTCGGGCTGCCGTCCGCCCCGACGGCGCACAATCTGCGTTACCTGACGGCCAAGCGAGACCGGCTCGGGCATCAGATCGAGAACCTGCCCGGTGCCGGACCAGACCGGGCCGCGCCGGCGGCAGGCGCCCAGTGACCGGTTCCGGGCGGCCCGATCGCCGGGTGGCCGACGCCGCCGGGCTGACCCTGGCGATAGCCGCCACCCGCTGGCACGGCGAGGTCACCGACAGGCTGCTGGAACGCGCGGTGTCGGCGGCGCGGGCGTGCGGGGTGACGGAGCCGACCGTGGTGCGTGTGCCAGGCGCCATGGAGCTGCCCGTGGTCGCGGCCGAGCTTGCGCGCCAGCACGACGCAGTGGCGTGCCTGGGTGCGGTCATCAAGGGAGGCACCCCGCATTTCGACTACGTCTGCGGCGCCGTGACGTATGGCCTGGCCAGGGCCGCGCTCGATGCTGGAACTCCGGTCGGCAACGGCGTGCTGACCTGCGACACGATCCAGCAGGCGCGGGACCGCAGTGGGGCCGAGGGCAGCAGCGAGGACAAGGGCTGGGATGCGGTGCTGGCGGCGCTGGAGACGGCTCTGGTCCTGCGGGCGCTGCGGTCAGTTGACCTGGCAACCGGGTAGCACGGCGGCTAGCGGCCGGCCGGCCCGAGGGCAGCGACGGCGTCCAGCGCCAGGTCCACGAGCTGGGTGAAACGGGTGTCGGGCGCACCGAAAATCACCCAGCCAGCCGCCGCCGCAAGCGGCGCGTCCGGGCCGAGCAGCTCGGCGCGTCGGCCGAGAGAGTACCTGTCGTCGCCCGCCGCGACAGCCTGCCGCACCGCTTGCTCCTCGACGCAGAAGCCGATCGTGAGGTCGTGCAGCAGCACGAGGCCGAGGGCGGCATCCTGCAGTGCGAATCCCTGGCGGACGAGACTGGAGAAGGTGACCTCCTGCCGCCTGACCACGGCGGGGTCGGTCAGGGTAGTGCCGCTGAAGGCCTTGGCGCCGTCGCGGTGGCGTAGCAGTTCGCTGCGCACGGTCAGGGCGTAGGTCGCCATCACCTGGCGCCAGGGCAGGCCGTCGGGCAGCCCCGCCATCACCTCGCTGACGTGCAGCCATACCTGGGTGGCCATCTCGTCGAGCAGCGCCTGCTTGCCGCGCACGTGCCAGTACAAGGCCGGTGCCTGGACCCCCAGACGCGATGCCAGGGCGCGCAGAGTCAGGCCGTCCATGCCCGCCTCGTCGAGCAGGTCGAAGGCCGCCTGCACGATTGCGGTCTTCGTCAGCCCAGCTGGCACGGTTGACAGTTTAACATCGTTAAGGGAAGCTGGGTGGAGTCCCTTAACGACGTTAAATTGGAGCTGTCAGTGAAGGCGGCAATCTTGCGCTCGGCCGACTCGATACCGGTCTACGGCGACTTCGCCGAGCCGGACGCCGATGAGGGCAGCCAGATAGTGGACTTGGTCGCCGCCGGGATCCACCAGGTGACCAGGTCGGCGGCGACTGGGCGGCACTACAGCCAGGCCGGCGTATTCCCGGTCATACCGGGCCTGAACGCAGTGGCCCGGACTGCCGACGGGCAGCTGGTCTTCACCGCATCAGGAAGGCCGCCGTACGGCACCTTCGCCGAGCGCATAGCCTCGCCTGACGCGATGAGGTTCGCTGTCCCGCAGGGCGCACAGCCCGAGGCGGTCGCCGCAGGCATCAACCCGGGCATGGCATCGTGGCTGCCCCTGACCGCCCGTCGGGCGGAGGCCGGGGCGCCTTTGACGGTGCTGATCCTCGGCGTGACCGGGGTGGCAGGCTACCTCGCCGCGCAGAACGCCAGGCTGCTCGGTGCCGCTCGGGTCGTCGGGGCCGGCCGAAGCGAGCCAGGGCTAGCCCGTGCGGCCGCGGTCGGCACGCAGACGCTCTCGCTCACGGGTGACCTGGCGGCTGACGCGGCTGCCATCGCTGCCGCGCTCGACGGTGACACGCCGGGCCTCGTGCTGGACTTTGTCTGGGGGCCGGTCGCCGAGTCCGCATTTGCGGCGCTGGGTTCGCCCGCAGGCGGCGAGGAAGGCGTCAGCACCAGCTATGTCCAGATCGGCGCCTTGGCCGGCCTCACTGCCGCGGTTCCCGCCACGCTGCTGCGCAGCCGGAAGATCACGATTTCCGGGAGCGGCTTGGGCTCGGTGCCGGCAGCCGCGATCAAGGCGCAGATACCGGTCTACCTCGGGCTGATCGCCGACGGCACGATACAGGTGCCCTTCCGTACCTTCCCGCTGTCACAAGTCGCCGCAGCCTGGACCGCCTCTATGCAGAGCGGTCCGCGGGTGGTCCTGGTGCCGGACTAACCCCAGATTTCCGCCGCCACCTGCACAACCAGCTCCAGCTTGGCCCTCATCTGATCGTGGGTCAGCGCGTTCCCCTCGGCGGTAGAGGCGAAGCCGCATTGCGGCGACAG
>JASHSO010000176.1 GCA_030038715.1 Streptosporangiaceae bacterium | reverse complement strand
TTCGGATCGACCTTGAGATATACCAGCAGCTTCCTCGTTTGCGGATGGACCTCAACACAGGCGAAGTTCTTAATCCGCCGGTAGGCGTAGTAGTTCTTGCGGACGGTCTTGGTGACATCGTCGCCGAGGGCCAGCAGGTAGGCATCGAGGGCGTCATACAGGTCCCGCAGATCCTTAGGCGCCCGCTCGTGTAGCTGCGCCACCGTCCGGTCAGTGGCCACACTCCGGCCCGGGCTGTTCTGGTCCCCTGCCGAGGTAGCCGAGGCGCTGGTAGAGGCCATCAGGTCCAGGGTCAGAAAAGCCCCGTCGTAGTCGCGATAGCGGACCAGCTCAATGCTGCGGTTGATCTGGCCGATGGCATGCTCGTCATATTTGGTGAAGTCGCTGGCCACACAGACTAGCCGCGGAGCGGACCAGTCAATCTGGTCGGCGGTCTCCCGTCCCAGCTTCCTCATGACGAGGAGCTCGAATTCAGCTGTGTGGTCGAGCAGCCAGTCGAGATAGAAGAGGCCCTGGTTGATGACGTTCTCGTTGACCGAACGCTTGTACTCAAAGATGACCGGACTGCCGTTCTCATCGAGACCCAGCGAATCGATCCGACCGCCATGCTTCTTGCCTGTCGAGTGCTCACTGGCGACGAAGCGCACGCCGAAGAGCACATCCATGTTCTTCTCGATCAGGTTCTGCAGTGGCTTCTCGAGCGCGAGGGCAGCTCCCAACAGCTCAACGGCGGTCCCGTTGTCGAGCCGGAAGAGCTTTAGGTCACTCACTGACCGAGGCCCTTAAGAGCGGCCCATGATCCCCTGGCCATCTCCACATCCGACTCAGAGACCAACAGGTAACGCCATCGGACGCCGACCGCTGCATCTGCACTTACATGGTTGGCCCACCGACTCGCGGCCTCGCGCTTGCCTTGGACGTCTGCCGAGGTCATCTCTTTGTCCATCTTGACCTCGACAACCCAGTGGGCGGCGTCGTCCTCGACAACGATCAGGTCCGGGTTGTACTCCTGGCCACCCGACGTCCAGAGGATCGGCAGTTCTCTGATGTGCAGCCTGACCCAACAGACAACCTGATCATCGCCATCGACCATGTTGGCGACGGTCCGCTCCGGCCGGGAGTCGAACCACTCGATAGGGAAGAGCGAGCGCTGCCAGCCCTCGTAAGCGGTCGATCTAACGAAGGAGCCAAGGCGGTCCGCCGAAACCGGCTTATCGGTCACCCGAGTCGGATTGAAGGGCTGGATCTCGACGACTTCTCCGAACGACGGTTTGGCCATGTAGCGCCGCTGCTCCTGCTCCACCAGGCGGATCAGCCGCGCGGCGGCCCGGTCCAGGTTGGCGGAGAGAACGGAAACGGCCTTGGCGCCAAGGCCTGCAAAGAACTCGTCCAGCAGCGGGACGAGAGCAGCGCGCTCGTTCTTTCGGGCCGGCACTGCGGGGGACGCCAGAACCGCTTCAGCGAGATCCTGCCGCAGGTCCTCCTCAGGGAAGAGACGCGGCACCGATCGAACCCTGTCGGCCGCGGCAGTCCTGACCAGTTCGGTCCGCTTAAGGCCATCGGGGCCGACCACCACTCGAGCGCCAACCAGCGTCCGAGCCAGTTCGCCTTCAGGATCGGTCGCAAGGGATACCCCCAGCTTGCGGAAGGCGTCTCGATCCGTGATGTCAGCCAGCGAGAAGGAGCTGGTGACAGTCGTCATCCTCAGGACCGGCACCTGAATGACGGGCATGTCCTGGCGGCGAGCAATCTGCTGCTTGAGGGAGTTAGCGGCCGTGCCCGCTTGAGACGATCGTTCCTCCGCGCTGGTCACCACTGGCCCGGAGGTGTTGTCACCCGGCAAGGGTGGCGGCTCGTCCTCGCTGGCAGCGATGACAAGGGGCGCTGATGAGGTCGTGGTCTCTTTGACGACGACAGTCTGCCCCTGGGCGTTGGTCCGCAGTACAGCCCGCGTCCGGTAGTCGACGAACGCTTCGTTGAGGACGCCGGCCTTCCTCAGCAACTCCTGGTATCGCTCGTGAGCCAGCACCTCGAGCGTGTCGAGGATCTCCACCTCGGTGTATCTGCCGAACGGTAGCCGCATTCCGCGGCCTAGGGTCTGCTCGGTCAAGATCTCGGAGATGTTGGGACGCATTGAGGCGATGACGTAGACGTTGCGGATGTCCCAGCCCTCTTTCAGCATGCCGACCGAGATGATGATCCGGACCGGCGAGTCCGGCTCTTCGACCTTGGCCAGCTCGGCCAAGGCCTCGTCCGGAGCGTTGGAGTGGACGACGAGGACCGCCTTGGCGTAGGCACCCTGGAAGAACTCCTCGGAGCGCAGGATCTTGCCGTACGCGTCGGCCTCCTGAATGTTCTTCGCTACGACCAACATGACCGGGTTGACGGTAACGGCATTGGTGGCCTGAGCATATGACGTCACCGCCTGTTCCTTGGCCCGCAGCAGGGTGATGCCGTCGGTCAGCTTGGTCAGCAGGTCGGTCTGATCATCCTTGCGGCCGACGATGACTGGGGTCTTCACCAGCTGGTCGGCGATGGCCGCCGCCAGCGGGTACCGGAAGATGATCTGGTCTTCTGGTGTCTGCTTATGCGGTGTGGCGGTCAGTCCCACCAGCACCCAAGGGTCGAGGTCACGAACCGCTTTTGAGAAGGCCTGGCCGTAGTAGCAGTGGTGCTCGTCCGCAAAGACAACCAGGTGCTCGGCGGCCTGCAGATAGGCATAGAACTC
>JASHSO010000175.1 GCA_030038715.1 Streptosporangiaceae bacterium | reverse complement strand
AACCTCTCCCGGCGCAGCCAGTCGCTGGTCGAGCGGCAGATCCGGCTGATCGACGACCTGGAGCAAGGCGAGCAGGACTCCGACCGGCTGGCCAGCCTCTTCCAGATGGACCACCTCGCCACCCGGATGCGCCGCAACTCCGAGAACCTGCTGGTCCTGGCCGGCCACGAAGCCACGAGGCGGTGGAACCGGCCGGTGGCGCTGGTGGACGTGCTTCGGGCTGCCGTTTCCGAGATCGAGCAGTACGAGCGGGTCAGCCTGAACGTGCAGCCCGGCATCGCCGTCCGTGGGCATGCGGTCAACGATGTCGTCCACCTGCTCGCCGAGCTAGCCGAGAACGCCACCTCGTTTTCCTCGGCCGAGACGCCGGTCGTGGTCGCAGGCCACCTGCTGAGCAGCGGCGGTGTTCTGCTGGACATCACCGACCAGGGTGTCGGCATGGGTGCCGAGGAAATGGCGCACGCCAACTGGCGGCTCGACAACCCGCCAGTCGTGGACGTGGCGGTATCCCGGCGGATGGGCCTGTTCGTGGTCGCTCGGCTGGCCGCTAGACACGGGATCCGAGTCAGGCTGCGCCCCGCAGCTGCTGGCGGCCTGACCGCGCTTGTGTGGCTGCCCGACGAGGTCATCAGCCACGAAGTCGACGCTGGCCTGCCTGGTCTGCGCCGCTTCGACACCGGCGAGATGCCTGCGGTGGGCAGTTCGGTCGGGCTTGCGACGGCCGGGCTCCCGGCCGGGGCGAATGGCTTCAGCGACGACAGTGCCTCGACTGCCGAGCGGGAGATCGCGGCAGCGCGAGCCCCGAAGTTCGCGTCCTTGCGGGCCGATAGCGCCGAACCTGCCGAGGACTCCGAGGCTGCCGAGACAGCGCAGGCTGCCGAGACAGTGTCGCCGGACAGTGGCGGCCTCGGACCTCGACGCGTCCCCGGTGCCGGACCGCATCCGGGCACTGCGCCGTGGGCCACGGGTACGACTGCTCCGGTGCACGCGTTCAGGTCCAGCCCGCAGACCGCGGCTACTGCCCAGGACGACGAGGTCGGCGAGGTGTTCAGCACGGGACCGGTGCCGGCTGCCGAGTCCGCTAGCCCTGCGGTCGCCGAGTTCACCGCACTGCCGGAGCCTGCCGTGCTCGGGGCGCCGGCCGGCACGGCTCACATCGAGCAAGCGGAGCCAAGCGCGTTCAGCTGGGACGGGGGCGCTGCCGCCTCCGCCAGTGGTGTCGTCGTCCCGCCCGTGGAGCACGTAGCAACGGAGAACCGCTTGCCGATCTTCGAGGCTGTCGAATCAGACTGGTTCCGCCGCGGCAGGAGCGGCCTCGGCGGGTGGCCGGCCCAGGCTGAGGCCGCCAGTGCGGGCCTACCGGAAGTAGCGTGGGCGACTCCTTCGGATCAGGGCTGGGAGGCTGCCGCGGCGGCCAGCTCGCCTGCGACCGGCGGCACGACGTCGGCGGGTCTGCCGAAGCGAGTTCCGCAGGCGAACCTGGTGCCGGGCACTGCGGCGTCCGAGCAAGCCGTGCCGCCTCCGGTGCGGTCCGCTGCCGCGACGCGAGAGCGGTTCACCAGCTTCCAGCGCGGCAGCAGGGAAGGCCGCGCCGCGGCCACCACGGACGAAGACTCCGGCAGCGGGGATGACGGTGCGCGATGAGGATGACACGGTCGTCGCTGATAGTCATGCTTGAAGTCGGAGCGTGGTGGCCTCCGCAGGCCGCTCCGCGTATAACGATGGCAGCGCCGCGTCCGATGGGACCGGACCAGAGGAAGGAGCGCACGTGAGTCCGCTTGTGCGTCCGGCTCAGGATCTCAACTGGCTGATCACGAACTTCGTCGAGCGGGTGCCGTCCGTGGCGCACGCGATCGTGGTCTCCTCAGACGGCCTGCCGATGGCGTTCTCGCAGGGCTTCCCGGCTGACAGGGTGGATCAGCTCGCGGCGGTTACCTCGGGCCTGACCAGCCTGACTCAAGGCGCGGCGCGCGTGTTCGAGGGCGGTGCCGTCACGCAGACCGTCGTGGAGATGCACCGCGGCCTGCTGATCATCATGGCGATAAGCGACGGCTCGAGCCTCGCGGTCCTCGCCGCAGCGGACTGCGACATGGGCCTTGTCGCATATGAGATGGCGTTGCTTGTCGAGCGGGTGGGCAGCGCGCTGACACCGGAGGCGCGCGGCCTGTCGCCGGGCTGGGCCGATGGCGGCCGACAATGACGGGAGGCTGCCGTGTTCGGTCTCGGCCGCGATGACTGGGACGCGGGCGAACACCGCTACACGGCCGACGGCGCCGACAGGCCCGGGCAAGAGCTGGGGTATGGCCCGGGATACTTTTCCGACCCGAGAGCTCCCCGGCTGCACGATTCGAGAGGGCGTGGCTTCGGCGACGAGAGCGCACTGGTACGGCCGTACGCCGTTACCGGCGGGCGCACAAAGCCCAGGTATCAGCTGCAGATCGAGGCCATGGTTGCCGCTTCGCACTACGAGGCGCGCGACCTGTCCGTGCTCAGCCCGGAGTGTCAGGCGATTCTCGGATTTTGCCGCGACTGGCGATCGGTAGCAGAGATCTCGGCCGTGCTCAGGATGCCCCTTGGGGTGGCTCGAGTGCTGATCGCGGACATGGCCATGGAAGGACTGGTCCGGGTGCATCAGATCGACCACGCACACGGTCGCCCGGACATCAACCTGCTCGAAAGGGTGCTCAGTGGACTTCGCAAGCTCTAGGGCCGTCCCCGGCGTAGCCGCAGACTCCGCGATGACGTCTGTCAAGATCGTCGTCGCGGGCGGCTTCGGCGTTGGCAAGACCACGTTCGTCGGATCGGTGTCGGAGATCACGCCGCTCACCACCGAGGCAGTCATGACGACGGCGAGCGATGGCCTGGACGACCTGAGCCACACCCCGGACAAGACCACGACGACGGTAGCGATGGACTTCGGCCGCGTCACCCTGGACGCTGGTCTGATCCTCTACCTGTTCGGCACGCCCGGTCAGCACCGATTCTGGTTCATGTGGGACGACCTTATCCAGGGCGCGATCGGCGCAGTGGTGCTCGTCGACACGCGCAGGCTGGCTGACTCGTTCCCGGCCGTCGACTACTTCGAGTCGGCGGGCCTGCCGTTCATCGTGGCCATCAACGGATTCCACGGAAGCTTCCCGCACGCCATTACGGACGTACAGGAGGCCCTGTCGATCAGCCCTCGAGTGCCGATCATGCAGTGCGACGCCCGCGGCCGGAATTCCACCAAGCAGACCTTGATCGCGCTGGTCGAGCACGCAATGGAGATGCAGCTCAGCACCAGGTAACCTCGTTCCGGCCCATCGCCGGGTACTGTGGGCCGTGATCCAGCACAGGCCCTATGCCTGCCCTGATTGCACGCGATTTCCCCCGGGGGCGGTAGCTCAGCCGGTCAGAGCAGCGGACTCATAATCCGCCGGTCGTGGGTTCGAGCCCCACCCGCCCCACCAGCCCCATGTATTACTCCGGCTGATGCTTCCCATTTGAGTTCCGGTTGATGGGTGACAGTGTTGCGGCTGATGGGTTACGCCTACTTCGGCTGATAGGTGACACTCCCGGTTCATGAGGGAGTTGTCTGTGGTTGAGCAGCGGTATGAGGCGGTGCGGGCGGTGATCGCCGACGGTGAGACGGTGACCGAGGTGGCGGCCCGGTTCGGGGTGGCGCGCAAAACGGTGCATGCGTGGCTGGCGCGGTATGAGGCGGGCGGGCTGGACGGCCTGGCGGACCGGTCGCACCGGCC
>JASHSO010000174.1 GCA_030038715.1 Streptosporangiaceae bacterium | reverse complement strand
TCAGGTTCGGCGGGAACGAGAGCCCCTATCCGCCACCGCAAGAGTTGCTGGATGCGATCGTAGCCGCAGCCAGCCGCGTGAACCGCTACCCGTTCGGCATGGAAACCTCGCTGATGGAAGCGCTGAGCGCACGACTGGGGTGCTCGCCCGAGCAGGTGACCGTTGCGCCCGGCTCAAGCGCGCTGCTGGACGCGGTCATCAAGGGCCTGGGCGGGCCTGACAACGAAGTGGTCTATCCAGATTGGTCGTACCCGGCCTATCGCGGTGCCGCGTCGGCCGTCAGGGCGCGGGCGCGGCCGGTGCGGCTGCGGCCCGACGGGACCTGTGACATAGAAGGGATCGCGGATGCCTGTAGTGACCGGACAAGTCTCGTCATCGTTTGCAATCCGAATAACCCGACGGGCGGGATGGCGCCCACCAAGGACCTGGAACCGCTGCTCGACGCGCTGCCGGCCGGCACGCTGCTGGTGATCGACGAGGCCTACTGGGAGTTCACCGACGAGTACGCACACGGCGGACGTGGTGCCCTTGAGTACCTCGAGTGCGGCCGGCCCGTGCTTGTCACGCGGACGTTCTCGAAGTTCTACGGCCTGGCGGGCCTGCGGGTCGGATACGGGGTGGCCTCGAAGCAGATCGCCGCGGAACTCAATGCCAGGCTCCGGCTCGGTGGCTCCAACGTCGTCGGCCTGGTGGCGGCTGAGGCAGCTCTAGGGCTCAGCGACGTGTTCGCCGATCGCGCCGAAGGGATCAAGGAGGAGCGCGCGCGGCTCTCTGAGGCGTTTGGCAACCTTGGCTTCGACCCGCTGCCCACGCAGGCCAACTTCGTTTTCTGCCCCCATGCCGACGATGACCTGCCCGCCAAGTTGATGGCAGCCGGCCACTGGGTACGCGACGGCCGGAGCCTCCAAATGCCGGGCGGCATGCGAGTGACGGTCGGCAGTCCGGACGAGAACGACAAACTCTTGGCGGCCATCCGCGCGATAGTCGAACCCGGCTGACTCCCCGGTCGCACCGGCCACCGCACCGCGGTGGCCGGACGGCCTGCCGCGCTGCTAGTGCCCGCGTGCTTTGACGACCGCCGTCATCGGGGTGGCTGGCCGGTGAACGGGACGGCGAAGTCCTGGTAGCTATCCCGCCCCACTTCGCTAGGCAGATAGGTAATCCGCACACCCAGATCGGCCGGGAGTATGTCGCGCTGCTGCTCACTCCAAGCCTCCAGCGATCGTGAGACCACTTGCCAGTCGGCGCCGTCGATCTGCCCATCGCCGATCTTCACGAACGCCTCCTGGTGGGCGGGCTCGGCACGCAGGGTCAGCTCCGGGCAGCGGGCGGCGAGTGCTTCGGCCTCGTCTGCCGGGACCGGACGGCACCACTCCATCGGACCGTCACTGTCCTCGCTGACCTCGCCCCAGTAGATGCAGAAGAACGCGCCGGCGCGTCCCTCGACCTGCGGCAGCTGGTAGTGCCGGAGCAGGGCGATGAACTCCTTGCCGAACGCCCATGCCCGATCCCGCCCGGCAACACTGCGCTTTATGCACAGCAGGCTGCGATCGGGCATCTCCCTCGTGCTGACCTCGTACATAACGGACCTCTTTCCACTCAGCTCGTCGATCAGGTATGCGGCGAGCGCGCCGCGAGCCGTGTGCTCGGCCTCGGTTGCATCCCAGACCTCGCGGATGCGCTCGGCCGCCTGGAGCGGCTCAAGGGGCAGGATGGCCTTGATCTCGGCCAGCGAGACCTGCAGCTGGCGCAGTGCCGCGATCAGGCGTGCCTGCTTGAGCTGGCCGGGCCCGTACATGCGGTAGCCAGAGTCCGCATCCACCCGTGCCGGCGGCAGCAGACCCAGCTCGTCGTAGAGTCGCAGCGCCTTGGCAGACAGCCGCGAGCGCCTGGCGAACTCTCCGATGGTCATCAGATCCACCTTGCTCGCTCCTCATCGACATGACGGTTGCCGGACAAGTCTGCGGTTTCCCCCAAGGTCAAGGTCAAGCCCAAGCCGCCGCGTTGACGCGCGCGCCGTGCACGCCTACGTTGCCAGGCATGGGTGACCTCGGGGCAAGCCTGACCGTCCTGGCCCGCACCGGAACGGGCGAGTCCGGCCTGGTTCGCACTCTGGCCGAGGTTCCGCCCGGCGGGCAGCACGCCGGCACTGCCGGTATCGGCGGCGAGCTGTGGTTCGTGATCGAGGGTTCGGGGACCCTTGACCTGGACAGTGTGCCGGGACCGGCGCTGGTCCCCGACCGCGGCCTGTGGATCCCGGCAGGCTCCGCCTTCCGGCTGCAGGCCGGCCAGCCCGGCGGGCTGCGCCTGGACATCGTCGCGCTGCCCGCAGCGGCTGACTGGCTGCCTAGCGGCGAAGTACGGGAAGCGGCCGGCGGCGCGCGGGTGCCGCTCAGCCGTGACCTGCGGGACTGCCCGGTAGAGACGACGGGAGACCGGAAGTTCCGCGTGCTCTTCGGCCCCGGGCGCGACTGCCCGGCCGCCACCCAGTTCGTAGGCGAGATCCCGCCGGGCCGGGCGCCCGTGCACAGTCATCCCTACGACGAGGTTGTCCTGGTCCTGCGGGGCACCGGCGTCGCTCACGTGGCCGGAGCCGACCAAGTTCTGCCCGCAGGAACATGCCTGCACCTGCCGCCTGGGACGCCGCACTGCCTGGAGAACACCGGGTCGCAGGCGATGCGCGTCCTCGGGGTGTTCCACCCGGCCGACAGCCCGGCAACGAAGCAGGAGCATGGCAGCTAGCTGACCCGCCGGCCGCATATCGGCACGGCGTCGTTACGGGGACCGCGGCGAGTTGCCGCGCCGCCGGGCGAGCGATCAGGCGTGCACGGACATCGCAGCGGAGAGGGATTCCTTGCCCGACCAGGACCGGACGATGTCGCGCATGGACAACAGGCCGGCCACCTCGTTCCCTTCGATGACGATGAGGTGGCGGAAGTTCCCGGTGACCATCGCCGCCGCAGCCTGCTCGAGCGTCCACGCTGGCGAGGCGAACACCACATCGGCGGTCCGGTGATCGGCTACGACCTCGGTGTCTGGATCCTGGTTGGCGCCGATGGAGTCCAGGATGTCCCGCTCGGTCAGGATTCCGATGCCCGGGTGCTCGGAGTCGATCACCACCGCGGCCCCGACTCGATGGCCTGACATCATCCGGGCCGCCTCGCGCAGGGTGTGCGCGGGCCCGATACTCAGAACGACCTTGGTCATTCCGTCCCGTACGTTCATCCTGATTCGCTCCCCTCGTGCCGAGGCCGGTACGTCCGGGAAGTCCTGGCTACTCGCACGCTGCGGCGCACCGCCTGGCATGCTTGTGCACTTGTGACCGCCGGTCTGTCCAGCATCCGCCGATTCGCCGGCCGGGGCAACCCCTAGCCGGCGTCAGCCAGCAGGCTGAGCACTTCGGAGTGCAGGAGCCCGTTCGTACACAAGGCGCTGCCGCAGTCTGGCCTCGGAGTGCCAGCGAGATCGGTGAACGCGCCGCCAGCCTCCTCGACGATGATCTGCAGCGCGGCGAGGTCCCACAGGGACACGTCGGTCTCGGCAGAGATGTCGACGGCGCCCTCGGCGACAAGCACATGTGACCAGAAGTCGCCATACGCCCGCGTCCGCCACACCTTTCGGCTCAGGCCGAGGAACTCGGTCAGCAGGCCGGCCCGCTCCCACGTGCCCAGTCCCGAGTAGGACAGGGAAGCGTCCGACAAGCTGGAAACGCGCGAGACCCGGCACGCTGTCGCCTTGGTCAGGCTGCGGCCACTCCATGCGCCGCCGTCGCGGGCGGCCCACCAGCGGCGGCCAAGGGCAGGCGCGCTCACCACGCCGACGATGACCTCGTCCTCGTCCATCAAGCCGATAAGCGTCGCCCAGACGGGGACGCCTCGTACGAAGTTCTTGGTGCCGTCAATCGGGTCGATCACCCAGCAGCGCTGGCTCAGGCCAGTGCGGCCGGACTCCTCTGCCAGGATGGCGTCCCGCGGGCGCGCTCGTCCGAGCACGTTCCTGAGCGACTCTTCTACGGCGAGGTCGGCGTCGGTCACCGGGGTGAGGTCGGGCTTTGAGTCCACCTGCAAGTCCAGGGCGCGGAACCTACGCATGGTGATGTCGTCGGCAGCATCGGCCAGCACGTGAGAGAACCCGAGGTCCCCGTCAAAACCCGCCATGCCCGCAAACGCTAGCGCCTCGCCGTCTCGGCGGCCATGCCGAGCCCGGTTTGGCAGCCTGGCCGAGCCACGATGGCGTAGCGTTACCTCACTCGGCGGCAGCGCCGGGTCGCTCGCCGGACGGGTCCAGGCCCTCGCGGCTGCGCAGCAGCCTGCGCAGGGAGTCGAGCCTGGCCGCTGCACCAGGACCGCCGTGCTGGGCCGCCCACGCGTCTAGCGCGCAGTCAGACTCGAAGTGGCTGCACCCGGGAGGGCACGCTGCCAGCGCCTCGGTGAACTCTCCGAATGCCGAGACCACCCTGTCGGCCGTGACGTGCCCGAGGCCGAAGCTCCGCAAACCGGGCGTGTCAATGATCCAGCCGCCGCCTGGTAGCTGCAGTGCCACCGCGGATGAAGAAGTGTGGCGGCCCCGTCCGGTGACCGGGCTGACACTGCCCACCGCCCGTTCCGCGTCCGGCAGCAGCGCGTTGACCAGGGTCGACTTGCCCACGCCAGAGTGGCCTACCAGCACGCTGAGGCGCCCGGCGAGCAGCTCGCGCAGGCTTTCGAGTGTCGGCCCGAACGGACGGCTCAGCACCACGGTGCGGATGCCGAGTGGCTCATAGGCGGCGATCAGGTCGTCCGGCGCGGCCAGGTCAGCCTTGGTCAGCCAGAGCAAGGGGTCGAGTCCGGCGTCGTAGGCGGCGACAAGGAACCTGTCAATGAGCCGCGGCCGCGGCGGCGGACTGGCCAGCGAGCAGACGATCACGAGCTGGTCGGCGTTGGCGACGATGACGCGTTCCACCGGGTCATCGTCCTCCGCCGAGCGCCGGAGCACCGACGTGCGGGGCTGGACGCGGACAATCCTTGCCAGCGTGCCCGGCCTGCCCGAAACGTCGCCGGCCAGCATGACGCGGTCTCCGACCACCACGCCGCGCCGGCCAAGCTCACGCGCCTTCATGGCGGTGACTTCGTGATCAGCCGCCCAGCACCGGTACCGGCCTCG
>JASHSO010000173.1 GCA_030038715.1 Streptosporangiaceae bacterium | reverse complement strand
CCCGAGCTGAACAGGTGCGCGCGGCCGGGGAGCAGGCGGTCGGTGGCGGTGGTCAGGTCAAGCACCCGATCGCCAATGGCGACGCCGATGCGGTACTCCTCGGCATGGTGTGCGGCTGTGTAAGAGCCGTAGGGCAAGGCGGCCAGCCCGAACGGGTGATCCGGCGGGAGTTCGAGCCAGCCTGCAGCCTGTGCCATGTGCACCCCTTTGCCTCGCCTACCTGGTCCGCTGACCAGGTCCAGCGTAGCGAGACCGCGGCTGGCTCCCGGGGGCCCGCGGCGGCAGGCGGCGGGTTAGGCGCTCTGGCTCACAGCGACGCGTACAGCGCTTGTTCGAAGTCGGCGTAGAGCTGGAACGCTGCCGGGTCGGCGAAGGGCAGTGTCTGGGAGTAGATCGCGCCGGTCACCCGGCTCGCCGGGTCGACCCAGAAGTGCGTGTTGAACAGGCCAGCCCACGAGCCGCTGCCCGGTGCGCGCATGCCGGGGTGCCCGGTCGCACTGAGCAGCAGCCCCAGCCCCCACTTGAGGCCCGGGCCCAGGTTGACGTCCGCGCTCAGCTCCGGATGGGCGGTGCCGATGGTCGGCGGGAACTCAAGCGAGCCGATCTGGTTAGTGAAAACCTGCACCACCGTGTCCGCAGCCAGGATGCGGACGTCGCCGAGTGCGCCATGGCCGAGCAGCATCCGCTGGAACTGCAGGTAGTCCCGCGGTGTGGAGTACAGGAAATGCCCGCCGCCCCAGTACTCGGGCTGCTGTGCCCAGTCGATGTCGGTTGCGACCCAGGCTCCGTCCTCGCCGCGGACGTGGATGGGGGTGGAGTTGGCGCGCTGAGCCTCGGTCATTCGCGCGACGGTATTGGACATGCCGAGCGGGCCGGTGATGTGGGCCTCGAAGTACTCATTGAGCGGCTGCCCGCTGAGCGCCTCGACGACGCGGCCGAGCCAGTCCATGTTGATTCCGTACTCGAGCCGGGTCCCTGGGTCGAACATGAGCGGCGACTTGAAGGCTCCGAGGGTGCCTGGCAGCACATTCGGCGTGCCGGTGAGCTGCTCGTAGCGGTCCAGGTCGCGATCCCAGAACCAGTAGGCGAGGCCGGTCGTGTGGGTGAACAGGTTCCGGATGGTGGCGCGGCTCGCCGGGGCCCGAAGCACCGGCGTGTCGCCCTCGAATCCCTCCAGGACCTGCAGGTCGGCGAACTCGGGAAGGTAGGCGTCCACCGGCGCGTCCAAGTCCAGGACGCCGCGCTCGACCAGTTGCAAGGCCGCCGTGGCGGTGACCATCTTGGTCATGGAGGCAATCCGCATCATCGTGTCGGGCGTGATCAGGTCGCTCGCGCCAGCGTCACGCAGCCCAGCAGCACCCTGGTAGATCACGCCGCTATCGCCGGCCGCCATGGCGACAACCCCGGGGACGGCGCCGCGGTCCACTGCGGCCGTCAGTACCTCGTCGATCTTTATTGTCATCCTGCTACCCCTCCTGACGGTGCCGCGCGTCACGGCGCTCACATGCTCCCGCCCCGTTCCCAGCCGAGTCAATGGACCTGTCACGAACTGAAAACGCCAGGCTTCCGCGGCCGCGCGAGATAGCTTGACGTCAAGATATCTGGCTTACTAGGCTGGTGGACAAATAGCTTGACGTCGAGAGATCTAGTCGCGTTTGGGCAGCAACGCGTCGTCGCCAGCAGCGAGGATCCGGGTGGGCTCGGGGGTCAGCGAGCATGCCGACCGCGCTGCGCGGCAAGATGCTTGCACAACCCCGATGCGCAGGTGCCGGGCAGGCAGAACCAGACCGCAGGAGGCCACGAGATTATGACCGGGAACAGCTTCGGCAGCCGGGCCGAGTTGAGGGTCGGCCAGACCCGCTACCAGATTCACCGAGTAGACGCGGTCCCAGGCGCCGGTGACTTGCCCTACAGCCTCAAGATCCTGCTGGAGAACCTGCTGCGGACCGAGGACGGACTGAATGTCACGACGGACCACGTCCGGTCGCTGGCGGGGTGGGATCCTGCGGCCGAGCCGGACACCGAGATCCAGTTCAGCCCGGCGCGGGTCATCATGCAAGACCTGACCGGTGTGCCTGCCGTTGTCGACTTGGCCGCCATGCGCGAGGCCATGCAGGCGCTCGGCGGTGACCCCGCGAAGATCAACCCTCTGGTGCCGGCCGAGTTGGTCATCGACCACTCGGTGATCGCGGACGTATTCGGCCGCCCCGACGCCTTCGAGCGGAACGTGGAGCTTGAGTTTCAGCGCAACCGCGAGCGGTTCGCCTTCCTTCGCTGGGGTCAGGAGGCACTCGACCAGTTCCGTGTGGTCCCGCCCGGCACCGGGATCGTGCACCAGGTGAACATCGAGCACCTCGCCAGGGTCGTCATGACCGCCGAGGGCGACAGGGGCCTCAGCGCCTACCCGGACACCTGCGTCGGCACGGACTCGCACACCACGATGCAGAACGGCCTCGGCATCCTCGGCTGGGGCGTGGGCGGCATTGAGGCCGAGGCAGCGATGCTGGGCCAGCCGGTGTCCATGCTGATACCTAAGGTCGTCGGGTTCAGGCTTACCGGCGAGCTGCCGTCCGGTGCGACCGCGACCGACTTGGTGCTGACCATCACCGAGCTGCTACGCCGCCACGGCGTCGTCGGCAAGTTCGTGGAGTTCCACGGCGACGGCGTCGCGGCGGTGCCGGTCGCCAACCGGGCGACGATCGGCAACATGAGCCCGGAGTTCGGCTCCACCTGCGCGATCTTCCCGATCGACGCCGAGACCCTCGCCTACCTTCGGCTCACCGGCCGTTCGCCCAGGCAGGTCGCGCTCGTGGAGGCCTACGCCAAGGAGCAGGGTCTGTGGCATGACCCGGCCGCGCCCGCGCGGTACTCCGAGGAACTCGTGCTCGACCTGGCCACCGTGGTGCCGTCGCTGGCAGGCCCGAAGCGGCCGCAGGACAGGGTGGCGCTTGCCGACGCCAAGACCGCGTTCCGTTCCTCACTTGGCACCTACGTGAAGCTGGACAAGCTCGATGACGACATCGCGGGCACGTTCCCGGCGTCGGATCCGTTCGTCGCCGACAGCGAGAACGGGAACGGGGTTACCCGCCAAGCGGCAGCCCCGGCGAATGCTCGGCCGTCCAAGCCCGCGGAGGTCACACTGGACGACGGTACGAGGACCTCGGTCGACCATGGCTCGGTCGTGATCGCCGCGATTACTTCCTGTACCAACACCTCCAACCCATCGGTCATGATCGGCGCTGCGCTGCTGGCGAAGAAGGCGGTCGAGGCAGGCCTTGAGCGCAAGCCCTGGGTTAAGACCACGCTCGCCCCCGGGTCCAAGGTCGTCATGGATTACTACGAGCGGGCTGGACTGACGCCCTACCTGGAGAAACTCGGCTTCAGCCTGGTCGGCTACGGATGCACGACCTGTATCGGCAATTCCGGCCCGCTGCCCGAGGCGATCAGCGCCGCGGTGGCCGAGAACGACCTGGCGGTGGTGTCCGTGCTGTCGGGCAACCGCAACTTCGAAGGCCGGATCAACCCGGACGTCAAGATGAACTACCTGGCATCGCCGCCGCTGGTCGTCGCGTACGCGCTGGCGGGCACGATGGACATCGACCTGACGAAAGAACCAATCGGAACGGGGCCGTCCGGCCAAGCGGTCTACCTTCGCGACCTGTGGCCCACGCCGGCCGAGATCGAGGCCGTCGTGGAGAGCGCGGTCGCAGCCGAGATGTTCACCCGCGACTACGCGGACGTGTTCACCGGCGACGAGCGCTGGCAGGACCTTGACGTCCCGGCAGGCGAGACGTTCGCTTGGGACCCCGAGTCCACCTACGTCCGGCGCCCACCGTACTTCGAGGGGATGCAAACGGGTCAAAGCCCAGTCACCGACATTCATGGCGCGCGGGTGCTCGCCCTGCTCGGGGACTCGGTGACTACCGACCACATTTCGCCGGCTGGCGCGATCAAGACCGACAGCCCGGCCGGCAAGTACCTGACCAGTCATGACGTGCAACGCGCTGACTTCAACTCCTACGGATCCCGCCGGGGCAACCACGAGGTGATGATCCGCGGCACGTTCGCCAACATCCGGCTCCGTAACCAGCTCGCGCCCGGCACTGAGGGTGGCGTGACGCTCAAGCTGCCCACGGGCACGCAACTGTCCATCTACGACGCCTCGCGCGAATACATAGCCGAGGGGACGCCTCTCGTCGTGCTCGGCGGCAAGGAGTACGGCTCTGGCTCCTCCAGGGACTGGGCGGCGAAGGGCACAGCGCTGCTCGGCGTCCGGGCGGTGCTCGTGGAGTCGTTCGAGCGAATCCACCGGTCCAACCTCATCGGCATGGGGGTCCTGCCGCTGCAGTTCAAGCCGGGAGACAGTGTCGAGTCACTCGGGCTGACCGGGCACGAGGTCTTCGACGTGGCGGGGATCGAGGCGCTCAATGCGGGCTCGACGCCTCGCGAGGTCACGGTGCGCGCCGATGACAAGGAGTTCACCGCGATCGTGCGAATAGACACTCCCGGCGAGGCTGAGTACTACCGGCACGGCGGGATCATGCAGTACGTACTGCGGCAGTTGCTTGGCAAGATTTAGCCTTCCGGCCACATCTGATTGCCCGCGCCGCGCGTCCTACAGGTAACTGGTTCGCGCCACGGAAGGAGTTCGCCCGATGCGGTTTACTCGCGCACGCGTACTGGTGGCCTCGGGCGCGCTGGCGGTGGCCGGCACACTGACGGGAACGGCCATTACTGCGGCTGCTGCCTCGGCTAGCTCGAGCCAGGTCGTGCTGCTCAATTATTGCAGCGGACGCAGCCAGGTCAGGCCGACCACGTTCGACCTGCCGGGCTGCATGTCCAACGAGTTCCTGACCGCGCTGAAGTGGGCTTCCTGGCGCTCGATCGGCTACGGCAGTGGCCTGTTCGAGGTCAACAACTGCACACCTAATTGCGCGGAGGGCAAGTACGTCAAGTACCCGATCCTGACCGTGCTGTGGCGCGCCGAGCCCCGCCCGAAGCACGCTGGCCAGGTCTACTTCAGCCGGCTGACCGTGATATTCACCGGCAAGGTCCCGCGTGGCCCGGCCGCGCAGACGTTTGTGCTGCCGTCATCCGTGCCCTGAAGCATGATCATGTAAAGTCACGGCACTCGGGAGTGCCGCGATCTTACCTCCAGCGGGTTTATGCACAGGGCCGGTGAGGGCCTGTCACGGCGAGTGAACGCATCGAGTAGGTAAAGTTCCGGGCATATCCCCAGCAAACACGCCTGCGACATTGGGTCGGCACTACTGTGAGCGAGTGAGATCTTCGTTGCCAGTTAGCAAGTATCGGCTCCGGCTGGTGCGGGAGCCGATGGGCCGCAAGGGGGCGCGGTGCGGCTGCCTTAGGCCGGATGCGACGCCGCTGGCATGACTGTTGCCGCGGCGTCCGTGTCGCTGTCTACCCCCGGCTTGTGGCTGACCGGCATCGAGCGATCGCTGATGCTGATGGGCCTGGCCATAGCGCTCGGGGGGCTGGCGGGCCGCGGGACGGCGCGGCACTTCAAGGGCCCCCATCCTGGCCCGCTGCCATCGCCGTGGGCGCTGCGTGGTTCGCTGCTTGGCGTGGCAGCCAGCGCGGCCTTGTGGGGAACCTCCATCGTCGGGCGCGGCCTTGCGGCCAAGCTGGCCCAGCCGCCAGCGCCCGGGCTGGAGACCGGGGCCAGTGCGATTATCGCCGCTGTCGAACTAGCCTGCTTCGCGCTGGCAGCGCTGCTGCTCTGGCTGCGCCAGCCTCGGTGGGCTGCGGTGTTGCTGTGTTGCGTGGTGCTCGCCGAGGGCGTGCGCGCCCATCCGGAGGGCATAATCCCGGTCGTCGGCGCGCTGCTCACCTACTGTCACCTGCTGCCCGCGGTGGTGTGGGCGGGCATGCTCTGCTACGTGGTGCGTGCGGCGATCGCCTGGCGTGCCAGCCCGGTCGCGGTACACGGCCTAGTGAAGATGTACAGCGTCGTCGCAGCCTGGCTGTTCGGCACTGTCGTCGTCACCGGGGTGATCTCCGCGCTGGTACTCGTCCCGCTGGGGTCTTTCCTGACCACTAGCTACGGGTTGTTCCTGATCGCC
Source organism: Streptosporangiaceae bacterium (assembly GCA_030038715.1). Classification (GTDB taxonomy): domain Bacteria; phylum Actinomycetota; class Actinomycetes; order Streptosporangiales; family Streptosporangiaceae; genus JAJYUU01. The sequence goes on along the minus strand of JASHSO010000173.1, from coordinate 695 downwards.
AAGGCCGCGATCGTCTGCGTGGTAGCGGGTTGTGCGGTAGCCGGCCAGTTTTGGCTGCGCAATCACCCGAGACCCGGCGCCGGGCCTGCCCTCGCGACCAAGCTCGAGGCGGCAGCGCTCGCCGCGGTCCTGCTGGTCACCGGCATCCTGACCGTGCTGACGCCGCCGGCTAAGCCGATCCGGTCGAGTCAGTCCTCGGCGCCGGCCAGCGAGTTCCGCGCCGAACCGGAACCCTGCTGGCCGACGACGACGTTGACGATCCGGCCAGGCACTACGACCAGCCGCTCGACGACGAGTCCGGCGGTGTGCTCGGCGTAGTCCGGGTGCCCGGTCAGCATCCGCTCGATCTCCTCGATGCCCGCGTCGGCCGGAACGCGCACGGTGAACCGGGTCCTGCCGTTGACCTGAACCGGCACGGTGACGGTCTGCTCGCGCGCCAGTTCCTCGTCGGCCTGCGGAAACTCCGCGTAGACCAGCGACTCAGCGTGGCCCAGCCTGGACCACAGCTCCTCGGCGATATGCGGTGCCATCGGCGCGACCATCAGCACCAGCGGCTCGGCGAGCGCACGGGGCAGACCGCCGTCCCTGGCCGACACCCTGGCTGCCAGGGCGGTCAGCTCTATCAGCCTGGCGATCGCCGTGTTGAACCGCAGCAGGCCGAAGTCCCGGCGCACCGTCGCGATGGTGGCATGCAG
>JASHSO010000172.1 GCA_030038715.1 Streptosporangiaceae bacterium | reverse complement strand
ATCGGCGTGGAGGCCAGAGAACAGGTCCTGGCGGCCGCCAGGCGGCTGCCGGACGCGGTGCTCGCGTGCGTCGGCGGCGGCTCCAATGCCATCGGCGTGTTCCACGCTTTCATACCCGACCGCGACGTCGCGCTCGTCGGCTGCGAGGCAGGCGGAGATGGGCTGCAAACCGGTCGGCACGCCGCCACGCTCGTCGCTGGCTCGGCGGGCATCCTGCACGGGATGCGGACCTACGTCCTGCAGGACGCCGACGGCCAGACGCTGGACACCCACTCGATCTCCGCCGGGCTCGACTACCCGGGCGTGGGCCCTGAGCACGCCTGGCTGAAGGAAACGGGACGGGCGAGCTACCGGGCGATCACCGACGCCGAGGCGATGGACGCATTCTCGGTGCTGTGCCGGACCGAGGGCATCATTCCGGCGATCGAGTCGGCGCACGCACTCGCCGGGGCGCTGCAGGTCGGCAGGGAGCTCGGGCCCGGGGCCTTGCTAGTGGTGAACTTGTCCGGCCGAGGGGACAAGGACGTCGACATCGCTGCTAGGTGGTTTGGCCACCTGGATGAAACCGGGCAGTCGGCGGCCGGGGAGGCTGGCGGGTGAGCGCGGTCGGCGCTGCCTTCGAGAAGGCCGCCGCGCAGGACCGGGCCGCGCTGGTCGGGTACGTGCCTGCCGGATTCCCTTCGGCGGACGGGGCCATCGAGGCCGCCATCGCCATGGCCGAGGCCGGGGCCGACATCATCGAGATAGGGCTGCCCTACTCCGACCCGCTGATCGACGGTCCGGTCATCCAGGAAGCCGTGCACCAGGCGCTGGCCGGCGGCATCCGGGTTGCCGACACGCTGCGCACGGTAGCGGCGCTGGCGGCCGAGGGGATTCCCGTGCTGGTGATGACGTACTGGAATCCCGTGGACCACTTCGGTGTAGCCCGCTTCGCCGCAGAGCTCGCGGCGGCAGGCGGTAGCGGCATGATCACGCCGGACCTTACGCCAGAGGAGGCCGGCCCCTGGCTTGCCGCAGCGGCGCAGTACCAGCTCGACCCGGTGTTCCTGGTTGCGCCGAGCTCGCCTCGGCAGCGGATTGAGCTGATCACCTCGGTCTGCGGCGGCTTCGTGTATGCGACGTCGCTGATGGGTGTCACGGGTACCAGGGAGACCGTCGACAGCCAGGCAGCCGGCGTGGTGAGCCGGGTCAGGGAGTGCACGAGCCTGCCCGTGGCCGTGGGCCTCGGCGTTCGGGACGGTGACCAGGCGGCTCAGGTCGCTGGCTTCGCCGACGGCGTCGTCGTGGGCTCGGCGTTCGTGCAGCGGCTGCTGTCGGCTGCCGACCCGAAGTCTGGCCTGCGCAGCGTGCGCGACCTGGCCGCCGAGCTAGCCGACGGGGTACGCCGGCGCCGCTACTATAGTCAGACGTAGTGCCCAGGCGACGTCGCCTGGATGTCATGGGCCAGTGCCGTCCCGATCCAACCCGCTCAGGACGAGACGACAGGAGCGCTCATGGCGGCTGCCTCCGGCCAGCATGGCCCTGGCCTTTACGATCCGAGTAACGAGCACGACTCGTGTGGCGTCGGATTCGTCGCGGACCTGACCGGCAAGCGATGCCATGGGACTGTAGCAAGCGCACTGACCGTGCTGCGCAACCTCGACCATCGCGGCGCGAAGGGTGCCGATCCCAAGACCGGGGATGGCGCGGGCATCCTCACCCAGATACCCGACGAGCTGCTGCGGGCCGAGTGCGGCTTCGCGCTTCCGCCCGCTGGCAGCTACGCCGCCGGGATGGCGTTCTTGCCGCCGAATGCCAGCAGGCCCGGGATCGAGGCGGCCATCCGGCTGATCGCTGCCGAAGAGGGCCTGGTGGTGCTCGGCTGGCGCGCGGTGCCCCACGACCTTGATTATTGCGGGAACGGGGCGCGCCAGGCCCTGCCACGGCTCGTCCAGCTAGTGGTGTCCGGGCTGGCTGGCGAGACCGGTCTGGGGCTGGACAGGAAGGTATACTGCCTGCGCAAGCGGGCCGAGCACGAAACCGGCCTCTACCTGGCCAGCCTGTCCAGCGCGACGATCGTGTACAAGGGCATGCTGACCGCCCTCCAGCTTGAGCCGTTCTTTCCCGACCTGTCGGACCCGCGCTACCGCTCGGCGATCGCGCTGGTGCACTCGCGGTTCTCCACGAATACGTTTCCGTCCTGGCCGCTGGCCCATCCCTACCGGCTGATCGCGCATAACGGCGAGATCAACACCATCCGCGGCAACAGGAACTGGATGCACGCGCGCGAGGCGCAGCTCGCTGCTGGCGTGCTCGGCACCGACACGGCAGGGCGCGGCATCGACCGGCTGCTGCCCATCCTCGACGACACAGTCAGCGACTCGGCCAGCTTCGACTCCTGCCTGGAGCTGCTGCACCTGGGCGGCCGGTCGCTGCCGCACGCGGTGCTGATGATGATCCCCGAGCCGTGGGAAAACCACGAGCAGATGAGCCCAGCCAGGCGGGACTTCTACCGGTTCCACTCCGCGCTGATGGAGCCGTGGGACGGCCCGGCGCTGATCGCCTTCACCGACGGCACCGTGATCGGCGCGGTGCTCGACCGCAACGGGCTGCGGCCCGGCCGCTACTGGGTGACCAGCGCGGGCCTGGTGGTGCTGGCCAGCGAGGTCGGCGTGATCGACATCGACCCGGCCACGATTGTGCGCAAGGGCAGGCTGCAGCCGGGCCGGATCTTCCTGGCTGACACCGGCGCTGGCCGGATCATCGAGGACGAGGAAGTCAAGGCCGAGCTGGCGGCGCAGCACCCGTACGGGGACTGGCTGCACGCTGGCCTGCTGCACCTGCACGACCTTCCCGACAGGCACCGGGAGCTGCCCGACAGCAAGGCTCTGCTGACCCAGCAGCAACTGTTCGGCTACACCGAAGAGGAGCTGCGGGTGATCCTTGCGCCGATGGCCCGCACCGGCGCTGAGCCGCTCGGCTCGATGGGCACCGACACGCCGCTGGCCGTGCTCTCCGACCGCCCAAGGCTCGTCTACGACTACTTCAGTCAGCTCTTCGCCCAGGTCACCAACCCGCCACTGGACGCCATCCGGGAAGAGCTGGTGACCTCGCTGGCCGCGTCGACCGGCCCCGAGCACAACCTGCTCAACCCGGGGCCGGCGTCTTGCCGGCAGATCGTGCTGCCCTATCCGGTGCTCGGCGACAGCGACCTGGCCAAGATCGTGCACATCAACGACGACGGTGACCTGCCGGGCTTCGCCTCGCACGTGGTCGACGGGCGGTACCCGGTGGCGGGTGGCGGCACCGCGCTGCACGCGCGGCTCGACGAGATCAGGGCCGAGGTGTCGGCAGCGATCGGCGGCGGTGCCCGCATCATCGTGCTCTCCGACCGGGGGGCACAGGCCGGCGGCGGTTGGCCGGGAACGAGCGAGTACCTGGCGGATCCCGGGACCGTTGCCGATGCTGCGCTTGCGCCGATCCCGTCGCTGCTCCTGACTGGCGCCGTGCACCATCATCTGATCGCCGAGCGAACCCGGACCATGGCCGGGCTGATCGTGGAGTCTGGCGACGCCCGAGAGTGCCACCACGTGGCCCTGCTGATCGGTTACGGCGCGGCCGCTGTCTGCCCGTACCTGGCCATCGAGTCCGTCGAAGAACTGGTCAGGCGGGGCGTGCTGCGCGAGGTCACCGAGCGGGCCGCAGGTGCCAACCTGATCAAGGCGCTCGGCAAGGGCGTGCTCAAGATCATGTCCAAAATGGGGGTGTCCACGGTCGCGTCCTACACCGGCGCCCAGCTCTTCGAGGCCGTGGGCCTGGGCACCGAGGTCGTCGCCGCGTGCTTCGCCGGGACTTCGTCGCCGCTCGGCGGGGTCGGGTTCGCCGAGCTAGCCACCGAGATCGCCCGGCGGCACGCCACCGCCTACCCGCACCACAGCGCCGGGCAGCCGCACCGCAGGCTGGAGACCGGCGGCGACTACCAGTGGCGCCGCGACGGCGAGCCGCACCTGTTCAGCCCGGAGGCCGTGTTCAAGCTGCAGCACGCCACCCGGAGCGGCCAGCGCAGCGTGTTCCGGGAGTACACCACGCTCGTCGACGACCAGGCGGCGAGGCTGATGACACTGCGCGGGCTGCTGCGCATCCGGGGGATCGACGCTGACTGCGACACCGCTGCCGACGGCGGTGCGGCAGTGGCGGGGACCCAGCGCGTTCCCATCGATATCAACGAGGTGGAGCCGGTCGCCAGCATCGTGCGCAGGTTCTCAACCGGCGCCATGTCCTACGGCTCGATCTCGGCGGAGGCGCACGAGACCCTGGCGATCGCGATGAACAGGCTCGGCGGCCGCTCCAATACCGGTGAAGGCGGCGAAGACGCCCGCAGGTATCTCCCCGACGCGAACGGGGACCTGCGGCGGTCGGCCGTCAAGCAGGTGGCTAGCGGCCGGTTCGGGGTCACAAGCGAGTACCTGGTCAACGCCGATGA
>JASHSO010000171.1 GCA_030038715.1 Streptosporangiaceae bacterium | reverse complement strand
CCTGGATCCAGGCCCGCTCGTCCGGGTTCTGGATGTGCATGTACTCGACGCCGACCGTCCGGCAGTAGGAGTCACGCAGCACGCCGAGTATTTCCCGCAGCTTCATCAGCGGCTTGCCGCCGAAACCACCCGTCGCGAACTCGCGCTCAAGGTCCCACAGCGTCAGCCCGTGCTGGTTAATGTCCAGGTCCGGATGCTTACGCTGCTTGTACTCCAGCGGGTCGGTGTCAGCCATGAGGTGACCGCGTACCCGGTAAGCGTGGATCAGCTCGTGCACCCGCGCAGCCTTGCTGATGTCGTCCTCATGGCCCGCGGGGATGTCTTGCACCCACCGGACGGGCTCATAGGGGACCCGCAGCGCCTTGAAGATGTCCTCGTAGAAGCCGTCATCGCCAAGGAGGAGCCGGTGGATCGCGCTGAGGAACTCACCGGATTGCGCACCCTGGATGATCCGGTGGTCGTAGGTCGAGGTCAGGGTAACCGTCTTGCTGATCGCAAGCCGGGCCACCGTCTCCTCCGAGGCGCCCTGGTAAGCGGCGGGATACTCCATCGCCCCGACGCCGACGATGCACCCCTGGCCGGCCATCAGCCTGGGCACCGAGTGCTCGGTGCCGATCGTGCCCGGGTTGGTCAGGCTGATCGTGGTGCCCGCAAAGTCCGCCACCGTGAGCTTGCCAGCCCTGGTCTTCCTGATCAGGTCCTCGTAGGCCGTCCAGAACTGCTGGAAGTCCAAGGTCTCGGCGCTCTTGATGCTGGGTACAAGCAGCTGCCTGGATCCGTCGTCTCGCTGCACGTCGATGGCCAGCCCGAGGTTGACGTGCTCGGGCTGGATGACCATCGGCCTGCCGTCCAGTTCGGCGAAGGCGTGGTTCAGCTGCGGTGTCACCGACAGCGCGCGCAGCACGGCGTAGCCGATGAGATGGGTGAACGAAACCTTGCCGCCACGTGCGCGGCTGAGGTGATTGTTGATCACTATCCGGTTGTCGATCAGCAGCTTAGCCGGGATCGTACGGACGCTCGTGGCGGTCGGGACCGCAAGGCTGGCCGCCATGTTCGCTGCGGTCCGCGCCGCAGCCCCCCGCATTCGGACGGCGTCGACCGAGCCGTCGGCAGCGATGCTTTCCGGCGTCGGGACGGCGCTGGCAGCAAGGCCCTGGCTATCGGCCGCCGGGGCTGGCGGAACGGGCTTGTCCGCCGGGGCTGGCGGAACGGGCCTGTCCGCCGGAGCGGGCAGCTGCGGCACTTCGCCCGCGCCTGCCGTGTCAGGCCGTGGCTTGTAGCCGGCGAAGAAGCTCCACCACGCCTGGTCCACCGAATCGGGATCGGCCAGATATCGCTGGTAAAGCTCGTCGACGAGCCATTGGTTCGGCCCGAAGTCGCTGCCCGCAGTCGAGCCGTTAGCTGGGGTTGGGGCTCCCTGCGCCGCTGGACTTGCTGGTGACTCGGTGAGATCCGCGGACTCCCGCGGGGACTCAGCAGACACGGCTGGCATCGCCCTCTTCCGGAGCTGAATTGGCGCTGAATGTGCGCACAGTCAAGGCTACCTGCCCAGAGCTTCTCCCCGACGATCACGCAAACGTGACCGGCTCCGGTGCTGCCCGTCCGCTGCTGGCTGCCGGAGTGCCCGAACTAGCCCTGCATCCGGTCCCGGTTATGCGGCTCCAGCCAGCTTACGTACGGTCCCTTGGGCACGACTCTGCTCGGGTTGTTCCAGGAATCGCTCTGGTAGTAATGCCGTTTGATCTGCCCGAAGTCCGTAGTGTCCCCGAAACCCGGCCGCTGGTAGAGATCGCGGGCGTAGGCCCACAGGTGCGGGTACTCGGTCAGCCTGTGCAGGTTGCACTTGTAGAGCAAGTAGTAGACGGCGTCGAATCTGACCAGCGTCGGAAACAGTCGGACATCAGCCTCGGTCAGCCGCCCGCCAACCAGGTAGCGGCGTCTGGCCAGACGCTCCTCCAGTGCGTCCAGCGTGGCAAAGAGCGCGTCGAAGGCCTCCTCGTAGCCTGCCTGCGTGGTCGCCAACCCCGCCTTATAGACACCGTTGTTGACCGCGTGATGAATCAGAGTGGCGATCGCGTCAATTTCCCGCCGCAGCGCGCTCGGATACAGGTCCGGCGCTCCCTGCCGGTGAAAGCCGACGAACTCGGTCTCCATCTGCACGGTGATCTGGGCGAAGTCGTTGCTGACGACGCGCTGCTTGCGCAGATCCCACAGCAACGGCACGGTGCAGGCGCCTGCGTAGCCGGGATCGGTGGCGAAGTACAGCTCGGACAGATACAGGGCGCCGGTGGCCAGGTCGCGGCCGCCGGTCTCCTCTGGGAAGCGCCAGCCGTGCTCGGTCGGCATCGGATCGGTCAGGCTCAGCCCGATCACTCGCTCAAGCCCGAGCAGTCGACGGACGATCAGGGTGCGCTGCGACCACGGGCAGGCCAGCGACGCGTAGAGCTGATAGCGTCCGGGCTCAACCGGGAACCCGCTAGATTCGTCCCTGCTTACCCGGCCCGTAAAGGCTGCCTGCTGGCGCAGGCCGCCCACGGGCGCGGCCGGGATCGGCTGCGAGACTTGCATCCTCGTCCCCTTCCCGGAACCCGTCCTGACCGGCGCGCCTTGTCCTACTAGATCATGACCAGGGCATCAGGCGCTCGTCAGGGCGTTGGCGGCAACAGGATGACACTGGTGGCGGCAGCAGCATCCCCATGGGCAGGGAAGGATTGCAAGCGTGAGCTCTATAGCCGCCGGGCTGACCAACCTCAGCGGCTGGGTTGCCTACCTGGTGATCGCGGCGCTGGTCTTCGGTGAGACCGCCGTCTTCGTCGGCTTCGTGCTGCCCGGCGAGATCGCCGCGGTACTCGGCGGCGTGCTCGCGAGTCGCGGTCACCTGTCCCTGCCGCTGGTGATCGTCATCGTCGTCTTCGCCGCGATCACCGGCCCCTTCATTGGCTACGAGATTGGCCGCCGCCTGGGCGACCAGGTTTTCAGCATGCGGGCGCTGCGCCGTGTCCAGGGCAGCGCCGACAGGGCGAAATCGGCGCTGAGCAGGCGCGGCGGCGCAGCTGTCCTGGCTGGCAGGTTCGTGGCCATCCTGCGGGCGCTGATGCCGGCTGCGGCCGGCGCCGCCAAAGTCAGGTACCGGACGTTCGTCATCTTCAACGTGCTCGGCGCGCTGATCTGGGGAGTCGGCTATTGCCTGCTCGGCTACCTGGCCGGCTCGGCCTACGCCGCCATCGAGCGTGAGGTAGGTACCGGCCTGGCGATCGCGATCGGTGCCGTGGTGGTCCTCGCTCTCGCGGTCTGGGCGATACGCAGGCACCGCGCCCAGGCGGGGGGGCAGCCGACCGTCATGGAGCCGCGGCACGACGCCGAGGATTAGAGCGGGAACGCGCTGGGTCCGCCCCAGTCGAGCTCCGCGGCTCGGTCAGGCTCCGGCGGCAGTCGCTGCCCGCACGGCGGGCAGGACGTCCGCGGGCAGGATGTCCGCACGCCGGTTGGCAAGGCATGGCAGGTCGGCCCTGACAGTCTCGGTCAGCTCGGTATCCACGTCGCCTGCGGCGATCCCTTCGGCCGGGCCGAGATCGAGCCGGACTACGCCCATGGGATCGACGAGCATGCTGCGGCCTATCCCAGTCGGCGCCCTGGTGGGCCGCTCGCCCGGGTCGGGCACCTGACCCGCGGCCGCAACCCAGATCGTGTTCTCGATGGCACGCGCTCGCACGAGCGTGACCCAGTGGTCTTCCTTGAACGGCCCGGCCGCCCACGCGGCGGGTACCACCAACAGCTGCGCCCCGCCTAGTGCCAGGGCCCTGGCCAGCTCAGGGAACCGCACGTCGTAACAGGTCATGAAGCCAACCCGGAGGCCTGCTAGGTCGGCCATGACCAGGTCGGAGCCGGGCGCAATCTCATCCGACTCGCGATGACCAAGCGCGTCGAACAGGTGGATCTTCCGGTAGACAGCGGCGAGTTTGCCAAGGCCGTCGATGCCAACAGTGGTGTTGAACGCCCTGCCGTCCGGTGCCGCCTCGAACACGCCGGCCACGATAGCCAGCCCGGTGTTCCGGGCGATCTCGGAAAGTCCGCGGCAGAAAGGGCCGTCCAGCGGCTCGGCTACCTCGCGCAGGTTGGCCGAGAACCGGGCCTGGGTGCCTTCCGGGAAGACCGCGAGCCGCGCGCCAAGTGCCGCGGCGGTGGTGGCCGCTGCCCGGACCCGGTCGAGATTCACCGGCGGAGTCGAACTGATGGGGAGCTGACCGAGTGCCACGCGCATGCCCGCAGAGTAGCCCGCCTGCGCTGGACTCAGGTCGGTCAGGACCGTGGAGCTGCCATCCGGTACCGGTCGGGGTCTGTCTCTGCTCCGGCCCGCGGCCGCGGGACGCGTGGCTGACCGGGGATCGTGATGCCGTACGCGCGGAAAGCGAGCAGGCGACGGGCTGCCGCCTCGAGTCGGCCCGGGGGTCGCCCGGCCAGGCTATAGGCCGACTCCTCCCTCCGGCTGGCGATGCTGACGAGTACTGCAGCGCCGATTGGGGCGGCGACGAGTACTGCTGCGAGCAC
>JASHSO010000170.1 GCA_030038715.1 Streptosporangiaceae bacterium | reverse complement strand
GGCCAGCCCCGACACAACTGGACCTTCCTGTTGGCCGCGGTGCTGCTGGCATCGGTCGCCTTTCTCAGCTACCACCTGGCAACCTCCGGCAACACCTCAGGCCGCTCAACAGCGTCGGATCGAGGTAAGCCATCCGCTCACCCGACGCCTGCTGTCAGTCGCTCGATCACGTCCTCGGCCTCCGGCACCGGGCCGCTAGTCCCTGCCAGTGCCGCGGCCTTCGGTCCCGACGGCGTTGGCCAGGGTGACAACCCCGGCCTGGCCTCCCTGGCGATCGACGGCTCGGCCAGCGACGGCTGGCAGACAGACTGGTACGCCACTGCGACGTTCGCCGGCCTGGAGTCCGGGACTGGCCTGCTGCTGGATATGGGTAAGCCAGTGACAATCACCAGCGCACAGATGACGCTGGCCACGTATCCCGGCGCGTCGGTGCAGATACGCGTCGGCAATACGCCGGAACTGGCCGACCTCCAGCCGGTTGCCCAGGCAACCGACGCAAGCGGCACGTTGTCTCTCCAGCCCGCCAATCCCACTACCGCCCGGTACGTGCTGATCTGGTTTACCCGGCTGCCACCCGACAGCGCCGGCACCTACCAGGAGACCGTCTCCGACATCAAGCTCATCGGTAGTTCCTAGCCGCTAGGTGGCACGATCGGCGTGCCGAGATCTCGGGTCACCGTCACCTCGCCTTGGCGCGCCGGGACGCCGGACGGTGCTCGACCACGGTGTCGGACGAAGGAAAGAACACGCTTTCGTGGTCGTCCCGCCAGCGCACCAGATAGGGCGGCGCTCCCGCAGCCCCGTGGACTTCGACAATCTCGCCGTGCCGGTCCTCGTCACCTTGGTGGCGTCCCTTGACAGTCACCTCGTCACCCACGCTCGCTCGCATGACCTGCCTCCTCGCACCTCGCCATCGATTAAGCCTGCCACCCGGATCAGCACAGCGCAGCGCACCCGTCCCGTGGGCAAGCCAGCCCAGGCTCTGTTACGAATGACAAGTACCCACTGACCGGGTGGCTCAGCCGAGCTAGGCACTGAGGCGGCTTTGATGCCAACGATGGGGACCGCCAGCGCGGCGACCGGCGTGATCGCCATGGTGCTGCTGACGGCAGTTGTGGTGCTCGGTGTGCTCGTGAACAGGCGAGGACGCCTACCCGGGCTGCCAAAATTCGCGGGAATCAGGCTGCACAGGTACCTCTCGCTCGCTGCGTGCGCGTTCGTAGCGCTGCATATCTTGACAGCCATCATCGCTCCCTATGCCGGCATTGCGATCGCTGCGGCTTTCGTCCCGTTCACCTCGTTCCGCGACCCGTTCTGGATCGGCCTGGGCGCGGTCTCCTCGGACTTGCTCGCCGCGCTGATCGTGACCAGCCTCCTGCGCCAGCACATCGGCCACCGGGCATGGCGTGCCGTGCACTGGCTGTCCTATGCCTGCTGGCCTGTCGCCCTCGCTCATGGCATCGGCTCAGGTCCTGCCATGCGCTCAGGCAGGCTGCTCGCGCTCGCCGTCGGCTGCATGCTCGCGGTCCTCGCGGCGCTCAGCTGGCGCACGGCTGGGAGCCTGCGTGCCTACCGGCAGGCCCGCCTGGCGTGCCAGTCCGGCGCTGCGTCCGCGCCCGACGAGCTGCCCGGGGGCGGCGCCATGGGAACGCCGCAGCCCATCTGGTATCCGCACGATCGCCGACGGCCGTCGCTGCCACCGCCGGCCCGGACCGGTGCACGCCCACCGCAAGGCACTGATCCGGCCGGTTAGCCCGCGCTCGCGGGGTCAGCCAGCCCGCCGCCACGCAGCTGCGATGGCTGCGTAGCTAGCCTTCCTGCGTTCCCGGCCCACCCCGGGCGTGACCACGACGATCTCGTCGGCCTGGGCGAGTTCGCGCATTTCGAGCAGCCTCTCGGCCACACGCTTTGCTGCACCGGTCACCATCCGGGTTGGGTCGGGACGCTTAGCCCGGAATTCTGCAGACCGTGCCAGCTCCCGGACGTGCTCCGGTCGCAGCGGCTCGCGCACGCCGCGCCTGATATTCAGGACGGTCAGCGTTCGGGCGGCCTCGAACTCGATAACAGCCTCGTCGTCTTCGCTGGCGAAGGCCAGCACAGACATGGCCGAGTACGGCTTCGCATCGTCCTCGCGCGGGGTGAACCGCTGCCGGTAGTCTCGCAGCGTATCGAACGCCAGTTCCGGGCTCATGTGGTGGGCGAAGACCGCGCTCATCCCGTTCACAGCGGCAAAACGAGGACCGTACGGGCTTGAGCCGAGCACGAACATCTCGGGCCGCTCGTCGACAACCGGTGCGGCGATCAGGTTGGCATAGGGATGACCAGCCGGGAACCCGTCGCCCAGGAACGCCAGCAGCTCGCCGACCTGGGCAGGGAACTCGGCGGCCGGGTCGGTGACCGCTCCACGGCGCAGCACGAGCGCGGTCAGCTGGTCGGTCCCTGGCGCCCGGCCCAGCGCCAGGTCTACCCGGCCCGGGTACATCCCGAGAAGGGTGCGGAACATCTCGGCCACCTTGAGCGCGGCGTGGTTGGGCAGCATGATGCCTGCTGCGCCGACCCGGATCCGCGAGGTGCGGGCGCCAACGTGCGCGATTAGCAGTTCTGGCGCACTGCACGCCAGGCTGGCGATGTTGTGGTGCTCGGAGACCCAGTAGCGCCGGTACCCTGCCGCCTCGACTGCCTGCGCGATCGCGACAGCACCCGCTATCGACTCTGCCGCGCTCTCGCCGTACTCGATGCCGACGTAATCGAGCACCGCCAGCGGGAGCGACCCCTCGACTGCCTCCATGACTGCTTCAATGCGGCGCGGAGCAGGCGCATTCCGCCGGCCGGACCGTGCGGCGGTCTGCCTGGCAGCTCAGCTCCGAGCCTCGGGCAGGCCCAGCACTGCCGTCAGGCCCGAGAACGTGAATGCCGCCTCGCTGCGGTGAGCCAGCGCCTGGCCCAGCAAGCTGCTTGCGGACTCCGACAGTTCCGGCAGCGCCTCCAACGAGTGCCAGCCCACGTCGACGCATTCCGAGTCGTTTACCCGCGCGGTCCCGCCGACCGGGCGGCAGCGAAACGTGACCTCTAGATAACGGACCTGGTCACCGTTGGGATAGCTGATCGGCGCCGAGATCGTAACGGACGTCAGTGCCTGCGGCACGGCGACTACGCCGGTTTCCTCGAATATCTCGCGTACCGCCGCGTCAGCAGGGTGCTCGGCCGGGTCGACAATGCCCCCGGGCAGCGTCCAGTTCCCGTCGTCAGACCGGCGCCCGAGCAGCACCCTGCCCTGGCCGTCCAGCACCGCTCCAACAGCGGTGACGAGCCACAGCGGGTCGTGGCCCACCTTCTGGCGGAGGTCGAGCACGAATTGGGGAGTTGGCATCTGGGCCGGTTCCCTTCTCGGTGTTCGGGGCGGATGCACGCCTACCGGACCGCTGCCCGTGCCGCGATCGCCGAGCCGCGAGCGCCTGCCATGTCCAGGTCGGGGACCAGGCCAATCTCGGCAACCAGCGCCTGCTCCACGCGCAGCCGCGTGTGCTCGCGCACCCGGTCGCAGAACCAGGCGCGGAAATGCGGGGCAGCTTCCACGACTCCGCCGCCGAGGAGATAGGCGTCCGGGTCGGCAAAGTTAGCCGCAATTGTCAGCAGCCTGCCGATAGCCATGGCCTGCTGCTCGAAGATCTTCAGCGCCATCTCGTCGCCGGCTTCGCCGTACCCGCGTACCAGCTTCGCGGCCTTCGCGATGGGACCAACGAACGCCAGCTCGTGGCCGGGGTACACGCTCAGCCAGTATGGCAGCAGGTTCTTCTCGATTCCGGTCAGCGACGCGATACTCTCGGCGTCTGCGGCGAGTCCGCAGTTGCACGTCGGTACTGGCTGGCGCGAAGCGAGCAGGCCGTCTGTCGGGATCCAGATGTGGCCGAGTTCACCCGCCATGCCCGCGGCCCCGCGCACGACGCGGCCGGACTCGACGACCCCGCCGCCGAGGCCGGTGCCCACGATCACGGAGACCGAGGAGCGCTGCGCCGCCGTATCTGCCGGGAAGTGGCAGTAGTGGGCATACAGTGCCGCGGCGTTCGCGTCGTTGTTGTACACCACGGGTATGCCGAGGCGGGTCTCGAGCGCGCCCCGGACGTCGAAGCCGCGCCATTCATCAGACCCGAAGTTCGTCGCTCCCCCGGACGACAGGATGCCCTCGGCACTGGCCGGCCCTGGAGTATCCAGGCCTACCGCGCGAACCAATTCCTGCGGCACTCCGGTCAACCCCAGCACATTGTCAAGGGCCAGGGCGAGCGCCTCGATCGCCTTGTCCGGACCCGCCTTGACGTAGCTCGGGGACTCGGCCATGTGGTCAACCAGAAACCGGCCGGACGAGTCAAGGACGGTGGCGTTATTCGTGGTACCGCCATTGTCTAGGCCGACGACCACCCAGTTGCCGGAGTCTCGCACCTGCTGTCTCCTCTTCCGCGCACCGGTCTCGCCCTGGGTGGCACGCATTCGCGCATACCGTGCCGGTTAAGCCGGAACATGCCCAAGGTTACGGCCGGGCAGCAGAAGGTTCAGGACATAACCGCGGGCCGGGCAAGAAGCTGCGGAGCAGAGTGAGGCGGACCGCCCCGTTCCGTTCCTACTCATTGGGCGGCCCGGGGTGCCTGCGTCCAGCGTCATCGGCTGCCGCCTGGCCCTCCGGCCGTTCCAGCCCGCGTGCGGCCGCGCGCGCCAGGCAGGCGATGACCTCCTCGTCCGACGTAGCCGAGAAATCCGCGTAGAACTGCCCGATCGCGAGAAACGGCTCCGGCTTAGCCAGGCTGATCATCTCATCGGCCTCCGCGGCGAACCGATCTTGCCAGCCCGGTGGCGCGACCGGGACCGCGATCGTCACGCTGGAGGCGCCGAGCATGCGGGCGATCCGGCAAGCCGCCAGGGCGGTGGACCCGGTGGCGATGCCGTCGTCGACTATTACCGCGAGGTTGTCGTGCAGCGGCACACGCGCGCGTCCGTCGCGGTAGCGGGCGGCGCGACGCCGAACTTCGGCTTGTTCCCTGGCCTCCACCGCCGCGAGATCGGCCGCCGAGACGCCGGCGGCGCGCACCACATCCTGGTTGATGATCTGCACTCCGTCCTCGCCGACCGCTCCCATGCCGAGTTCTGGCTGGAACGGCACTCCGAGCTTGCGGACCACGATGACATCGAGCGGGGCCGCCAGGACGCAGGCCACCTCGTAGCCGACCGGCACGCCGCCGCGCGGCAGGCCGAGTACTACGCTCGACTGGCCACGCAGGTGCGCAAGCCGCGCGGCCAGCAGCTTCCCGGCTGCCTTCCGATCAGCAAATGTCATCGCTTCCCCCGCCATTCCCCGGTGCCAGCCGGCTGACAGCCGCCAGGCCGGGACGGCGCGCTGCGTCCTGCTTCCTACCCGTACTCTGCTCGGCTGACCGACCCGGACACCGGCTCTCCCCGCAGGTAGCGCAGGACATTGGCCGCGGCCAGGCCGGCCGCGGCCGAGGCGACGCCGTCGACGTTGCCCGAGTCATGCGGGGAGCCGATCAGGTTCGGCTGGTCGAAGAACGGATAATCGGTGCGGAACATCTGGCCGTCCCGCGGCTCGTGCCACCACGTGTCGATCCCGGCACCGAACCGCGGCTGCTCGCGCAGGTGATCGTAGAGCGCGCGCTCGTCTACGACGGCGCCCCTCGCCACGTTCACCAGGATCGCCGTGGGCTTCATCAGAGCCAGTTCCCGCGCACCGATCAGGCCCCTGGTGGCCCTGGTGAGCGGCAGCGAGATCACCAGCACGTCCGCGGCAGCTAGCACCTGATCCAGGTCGGCCAAGGTCCCGGCGAACTCCACCGGGTCGGTTGTCTGCCCCGAGGAGTTCACCGCGAGGATGCGGCAGCCAAACGCCCGCATCAGCCGCGCCGTGGCCTTGCCGATGCCGCCGTACCCGAGAATTGCGCAGGTCGCGCCGTCCAGCGTAAGCAGCATCTCGTGATGGCGGAACTCGCCGTGTGCCAGCGCGGCGTGCAGCTCGGGTAGCCGCCTGGCCAGGGCCAGTGTCATCGCCATCACATGCTCGGCGATGGGCGCAGCGTAGGCGCCCACGTTGCTGGCCACTGCGACCGACTCGGGAATCGAGGAGAAGTCGATGTGGTCCGCGCCGGCCGACAGCAGTTGGATGAAGCGCAACGCCGGCGCGTCGGCGAGCCCGCCTGCGGGCAGTTCCCTGCGTAGGCTCAGCGCGATCAGGACTTCGGCCCGCCTGATGACCTGCTGGCGGTCGGCGGGATCGAGTTGCTGAAGGAACACGACCGTGGCATCCGCGGTCAGGACCTCATCGTTGATCCGGCCGCACTGCTCGTCAACCGGATAGCTCACCGCTACCAGGCGGTCATGGGCCATCTTCGCTCCGGGTGCCAACTGAGCCTGCGGCGCACAGCGACCCGGCCCGCCAAGGCGCGGCAGGCAGCCTGACCGCTTCAGGACAAAAAGCCTACGCCACCCCACATGGGCTTGCCTGGCATGCCGCGATGCCCGACCGGCACAGGTAGCGGGTCGCCGGCGCGCGGGCCGGCCGACCCGTCGGCAGGGCGCGCGGGCGGCCGGAGGCTTTGGTCGGAGCGCGCGGCTACTGTAGGCCAGGTGCGGATCGCAACCTGGAACGTCAATTCGGTCAAGCAGCGTATGCCGCGGTTGCTGCCATGGCTGGACCAGCGCCAGCCAGACGTAGCCTGCCTGCAAGAGACCAAGCTGGCTGACCAGGCGTTCAAGGACTTGCTCGGCGAGGAGCTGGGCAGCCGCGGCTACCAGGTCGCTGTGCACGGCGAGGCACGCTGGAACGGCGTGGCGATCTTGTCCCGGGTCGGCCTCGACGAGGTCGAGGTGGGCCTGGTCGGAGCCCCTGGCTTCCCCGATGCCCAGGCGAGCCCCGAGGCGCGCGCGATCTCCGCGGCCTGCGGCGGGATCCGAGTGCACTCTGTCTACGTGCCGAACGGCCGGGTTCCGGGCTCCGATCACTACCGCTACAAGCTCGCCTGGCTGGCTGCGCTGGAGAAGGCAGTGAGCGCCGGGCCGGAGGCTGTGGTCGTCTGCGGTGACATGAACATCGCGCCCACCGACGCCGACGTCTTCGACCCGGCAGCCTACGTCGGGCAGACGCACGTAACGGCGCCCGAGCGCGCAGCGCTGTCCAGCCTGCAGGCACGCGGCCTGCGCGATCTCGTCCGTGAGCACTGGCCGCAGCAGCGCGTATTCACCTACTGGGACTATCGCGCCGGGATGTTCCACCAGG
>JASHSO010000169.1 GCA_030038715.1 Streptosporangiaceae bacterium | reverse complement strand
GGGAGCAGGCACTGCATAACCAGAGCGCGCTGCGCCTCAAGACGAGGCTTTTGCTGGAACGGGGAGTCGTCGTGGCTAGTGTCCCCTACCAGCTTGCATCCTCCGCCAGGGCATCCCCAGATCCGCTGGTCGGCTCGCGGCTGCTGGCGAGCCGGGAGGCGCTGCACGCCGCCGAAGTGCGGCGGGACAGCCTTACCCGGCCGCCCGGAAGCCGCGGGCAGGCAACCCCGATAGCCGACTGCCGTCAGCGCGACGTCGTCGACGTGGCTGGCCTGCTGCGTGCCGTGCAGCTCCGGCCGCGCGGAACCAGCGTGACGATGGAGGCGGAACTGTGGGACGGCACCGGTCAGGTCAAGCTGGTATGGCTGGGCAGGCGCGACATCCCCGGCATCCAGCCGGGTCGAAAGATCGTCGTGCACGGCAGGCTGACAAGCGTCAAGGGCGAGCGCACGATCTTCAACCCGTCCTACGAGCTGCAACCCGGGGCAGGCCAGGCGCAGGAGCCTACGGCCTGAACCGGTAGCCCATTCCCGGCTCGGTCAGCAGGTAACGGGGGGACGAGGGGTCAGGTTCCAGCTTCCTGCGCAGGTTGGCCACGTAGACGCGCAGGTAATTAGCCTCGGTCTGATAGCCGGGCCCCCAGACCTCCTGCAGCAACTGCCGCTGGGTGACCAGCCGGTCGGCGTTGCGCACCAGCACCTCCAGCAGCTGCCACTCGGTCGGCGTGAGCCGCACGTCGGCTCCTGACCTGGTCACGCGCTTGCGTGCCAGATCCACGGTGAACTCGCCGGTGACCACGACCGGCTCATCCGGCGCGGGAGACGCACGCCGGACGGCGGCGCGCAGCCTCGCCAGCAGCTCGTCCATCCCGAATGGCTTGGTGACGTAGTCATCGGCGCCGGCATCGAGCGCGGCGACCTTCTGGCTCTCCTGCCCCCAGGCCGACAGCACGATGATCGGCGTGGACGTCCAGCCGCGAACGCCCCTGATCACGTCCGTGCCGTCCATGTCGGGCAGGCCGAGATCGAGGATCAGCACGTCGGGTCGCTCCCGCGCCATCGCGGCAAGCCCGGATGCCCCGTCAGCGGCGGTGCTGACCTCGTATCTGCGCGCCGTCAAGTTGATCTTCAGTGCGCGTAGGATCGGCGCCTCGTCGTCGACGACCAAGACGCGGGTCATGTGTCGGAGTTCACGGCAACCGGAGCGGGTGTCGCGCAAGGCAGGGTGACGCGCATTGTCAGCCCGCCGCCAGGAGTGTCGGCTGCCTGCACCGAGCCGCCCATAGTATCGAGGAAGCCCTTGACGACCGCGAGCCCGAGACCGACGCCCGCGCCGCCTGGCGGATCGCCGCTGCGCCCGTCGAGGCGCTGGAACGGCTCGAACATGCGCTCTTTCAGCTCGTCGGGTACCCCGCGGCCATGGTCGACGATTTCCAGAAGCACGCCGCGGTCGAGCCCGCGTGCCCGCAGCACAGGCCGCTGCCCGGGCGGCGAATAAGCAAGCGCGTTCGCGAAGAGATTGGCAAGGACGCGCTCGAGCAGGCCAGGATCTGTCAGCACGAGCGGCAGCCCGTCTGGCACCTGCATGTCCAGCAGGGCGCCGCCGTCCAGGCCGCGCAGAGCCAGCGGCGCGACCTCGTCCACAGCCGCGGGACGCAGGAACGGCTGCAGTGAACCAGTGGTCAGCCTGCTCATGTCCAGCAGGTTGCCGATCAGCGCGTCGAGCCGGTCGGCGGAGGCCTCGATCGTAGCCAGCAGGGCGGACTCGTCGGCCTCGGTCCACTCCACGTCGGTCTGCCGCAGCGTGCTCACGCTGGCCTTGATGGACGCTAGCGGTGTCCGCAGGTCATGGCTCACCGCCGCGAGCAGGGCCGTACGCATCCGGTTTCCCTCTGCCAGCGCCTCAGCCTGTGCGGCCTGGGTCCGAAGGCGATCCCGGTCGAGTGCGGTCGCGACCTGGGCGGTCAGCCCGCGCAGCAGCCTGGGCGACAGCGGGCGGGACTGGCCGGCCAGCTCGAGGACCAGGTCTGTCCTGACCTCAGCGCGCAGCACGGTGCAGCCCGTCGGCGCAACCCCGCTAGCGGCCACCCGCACCCACTGCCCGCCGACCCGCTCGAGCAGCTCAGCCCGGCCGCCATGGCCGTCGGTCAGGTGACCGAGCACGGCGCTCGGCGTGTCCTGCCCGCCCAGCACGGTCTGCGCCAGTGCGAGCAAGTCCTGTGCCTCTTCACTGCTCAGGGCCGCCTGCCTGGCGCGGTGCGCTGCGAGGTGCACGACGCTGCTGACCGTCACCGCCACCGTCACGAACAGCAGCAGCGCTAGCAAGCTCCGGCCGTCGGCGATCGTCAGCGTGTGGACGGGCGGGGTGAAATACCAGTTCACGAGCAGGCTGGCGACGACGGCCGCGAGCACGGCCGGCCAGAATCCACCAACAACCGCGATCACCACGACGGCCACCAGGTAGATCAGCAGGTCGTCGCCGAGGTCGAGGCGCAGGTCGTGGGCCGACAGCAGCAGCGTAAGCAGCGGCAAGCCGCCTATCAGCAGCACCCCTGCCAGCACCCTGCGCACACCGATGCCGCCGACGAAGTCCGTGATCCACGGCTGGCGCGGCTTGGCCGACTCCGGGCCGGACGCGCCAGGCTCGGCCTCGGCTGAGCGCACCGCGGGCCGTTCGCCGGAAACTTCCACAATCCACAGTGTGAACGATGATGCCAGCCAACGCACCAGCATGCCGGCCGCGACGCCCGCCACGACGGCGCAGCCGATGACTACCGCCGCCCGGGCCGCGGCGGGCCCCGAGACTTGCAGCTCGGCGTAGGGCGGACGGCTGAACCCGGCCACGGTCAGCCAGCCCACCACGCCGAGCAGTGGCGCCACGACGGGCTCGGCCACTGCCGAGCAGGTCGTTACGACAACGGCGGCCAGGATCAGGACCCAGCCGCCGGACAGGCGGCCGTCAGTCCCGGCCGCCGCCGCGCCGACAACCAGCAGCGCGCCCAGGCCGGCCGGCAGCGCCAGCGGAGCGGCGATGCCACGCCGACGGGACAGCCGGGACCGCGGGTTGGCGGCCCGCCCGTGCTCCCCCGGCTGGCTCATCTCCTCAGTTCATACTCGGCCAGGCCCGTTCCCTGACGATCTTGATACGTTCTTAACGCCAATGGCCGAGGTCTTCACGCGTCCTTGGCGCCCGTCATGCGGACCGCCGCTGGGCTGGCCTGCCGACATCGCGGTAGGCTCGCCGCCGTGCCTGCTGCCTCTCGCGCCGCAGGCTGCCTGTGCTGCGATGTCGCAGCTCGCCGCCGGGCGGCCAGCGTGGTGTTCTGCGACGACACGGTGATCGCCTTCCTCGACGCCCGCCCGGCGAACCCGGGCCACCTGCGGGTCGCGCCTCGTGACCACGTGCCCAGCCTGGACGTACTCGACGAGCGGCTTGCCGCCTACCTTTTCCGCGTGGCCAGGCGCATGGCCAGGGCACTGCGCACCTCTGGCCTGAGGTGCGACGGGGTGACCATCCTGGTCGCCGACGGAACCGCGGCCAGCCCGGGGCCCAGCCACGTCCACCTGCAGGTAGTGCCACGGACCAGGGATGACGGGTTCCGGATCGACGCGCAGTGGATCCAGCCGGGCCGGGCCGAACTCGATGCGGCCGCCCAGGCGATCAGGGCAAGCCTGGAGCGGCTGCCCCCATGACTGGCCGGCCGGACACGTTCGCTCGCGTCGTCATTGGGACGGCTAGGTTGGCCGAGAACGTGCGCTGGCTAGTTTCCATGCGCGACAGACCGAACAGTCACCTGTTCGGTTCCTAACCGGCCTGCACAGCTTCCTCGCCCGGCACGACCAGGGCCTCGTTGCGCCTGCTTTCGCCCGCCAGCCGGTAGAACGCCGCGTCCAGCCGGGCGGCGAGTACGAATCCGGCCGCGAACGCCAGGTCCGTCTTGCTTTCGCTCGAGTGCCACCACCGCAGTGACGCTCGCCACAGCGCCCCGTCTGGGCTGGCCTACCTGACGCCGTAGAGGTACTCGAGCGCCAACTGGTCCAGCCGCTCGAACGCCATCCCGCGCTCACCGAGCGCGCGTGCGTCCGGACGGTAGTCGCGGACATCCCGCCAGGTCTCGCCGTCGGCCAGCGTGGGCAGCGCTAGCTGGTCCACTCGCGCAGCGCGCAGCGCCTGTGCCACCTCTGGGTCGGCGCGGAACGCCCTGACCTTCCCGCGCAGGATCAGGTAGTTCCGCATGCAGGCCGCCGCGCAGGCCCAGACACCCTCGTCATCCTCGGTGCGCGGCGGCTTGAAGTCGAAGTGAACGGGCCCGTCGTAGCCACCGGCCTCCAGCGCGTCTACCACCCAGAACGCACCGCGCGCGTTGCCGGCGCCGAACCGCAAGTCCTGGTCGTAGCGCGGACCGTGCTGCCCGTTCAGGTCGATGTGGTAGAGCTTGCCGTGCCACAGCGCCTGGGTGATCGCGTGCGCATAGTTCAGGCCTGCCATCTCCTCGTGGCCTACCTCGGGGTTGATCCCCACCAGGTCGGGGTGCTCGAGTTCGGTGATGAACGCCAGGGCGTGCCCGGCCGTCGGCAGCAGGATGTCCCCGCGCGGCTCGTTCGGCTTGGGCTCGATCGCGAACCTGATGTCATAGCCCTGGTCCAGGACGTAGCCGGTCAGAACGTCAAACGCCTCCTTCAGCCGGTCGAGCGCTGCGCGCACGTCCTTGGCCGCGCCGGACTCCGCGCCATCCCGGCCGCCCCAGCACACGTAGACCTTCGCGCCCAGCTCCGCGGCAAGGTCGAGGTTGCGCATGACCTTCGCCAGAGCGAACCTGCGCACGTCGCGGTCGTTG
>JASHSO010000168.1 GCA_030038715.1 Streptosporangiaceae bacterium | reverse complement strand
CGGTGCAAGCCGCGATGCTGCGCGTGATCCTGGAGCGAGTCGTCGGCGACGTGACACTCCCGGCTGGCGTGCGCGTGGTCGCGGCTGCGAACCCGCCCGAGCAGGCCGCCGACGGCTGGGAGCTCGCGCCGCCGCTGGCCAATCGCCTCGTGCATCTGGACTGGCCGGTCGAGGCCAGGAACGTGGCGCGCGGCCTGGCGGTCGGCTTCCCCGTGCCGGTGCTGATCGGCCTTGACGAGCGCCCGAGTGCCGCGCAGGCCAATGCGGCTCGCGCCGCGGTCGCCGCGTTTCTCGAGGTACGTCCGGCTCTGGTGCTGCAGGTGCCGTCCACGTCAGCGGCCGCCAGCCGCGGCTGGCCGAGCCCGCGTAGCTGGGAGGCGGTAGCGCGGCTGCTGGCAGGCTCCGAGGTCACCCGCGCGTCCGAAGAGGCTCGCGCCGTGCTCGTGACCGGAGCCGTCGGCGATGGGCCCGGCCTGGAGTTCTTGTCCTGGCTCGAGCACGCGGACCTGCCCGATCCCGAGGTGGTACTGGCCGATCCCGGCTCCTTCGAACTGCCCGAGCGCAGCGACCGGGCGTTCGCGGTCCTGACAGCCGTGGCCGCCGTCGCGGTGGCAAACGGCGACATCGCGTCCTGGGAAGCAGCATGGCAGGTGGTGGCCAAGGCCGCCCAGGGTGCGCCGGACGTGGCGACGCTGGTCGCCCGCACCCTCGCCACGCACAGGCCGGAGGGTGCCGAGCTGCCGGCGGCGGTGCTCGAGCTGGTCCCTGTGCTGCGCGCGGCGGGCCTGCTGCGATGAGCGTGGCCTGGCACGGCATGAACGAGCTGCCGGCGGACACACGCAAGCGATGGGCCGCGGCGCGGGTCTGGGCGGCCCACCAGGCGCCTTATCTGGCGACAGCCGTGCTCGCGCTCGATCCCGTTGTCGTCAAGGCCGACCCCGGCTCGGCCAAGCCAGATCTCCGTGGGTTCCCCGTCGACCAGGCCTGGCATGTCTACATCGACCCGGACGTGCTGGCGGCAGCCGAGCCGCCGACGATCGGGTTCTGGCTGCTGCACCAGGTCACGCACCTGCTGCGCCAGCACGCCGACAGGTTCCCCGGCCGGGGCAGCGTGCTGCCCGATAGCTCGCCGCTGACGACGGCAACACCCGAGCAGCAGCGCTGGAACCTGGCCGGTGACGCCGAGATCAACGACGACCTGACCGCAGGCGACGTCGAGCCGCCGGCGGAGGCGGTCAGGCCTGAGATGCTCGCGCTGCCAGATGGTTGGACGGCGGAGCAGTACTTCGACGCGCTAGGCGGCATCGACGCCGGCGCGTCCCGGCGGCCGCGGCCCGGGGCCGATTCCCTCGCGAGCGCTCATGGCGGCCAGGGGGCGGCAGGCGAAACCGGGTTGCCCGGTGACACAGCCCGCGCCAGCGGTGCAGCCACCGGGGTTGACTGCGGGTCCGGGTGCGACGGGCAGCCGCGCCCGTGGGACTGCGGCCGCCCGGGCCTGACCGAACTCGGGCAGCGGCTGCTCAGCAGGGACGTGGCCCGCCGCATTCGGGAGCACCAGCGTAAGCGCGGCGACGTGCCCGCCGGCTGGCAGCGCTGGTCGCAGGACATCCTGGAGCCCATCGTGAACTGGCGCCGCCAGCTCGCCGCCGCAGTCCGCCGCGGCGTCGCAGACGTGGCCGGCCGGGTGGACTTCACCTACCGCAGGCCGTCGAGGCGAGCTGCGGCCCTGCCCGACGTGATCCTGCCCAGCCTGCGGCAGCCGCTGCCGCAGGTCGCCATGGTCCTCGACACCTCGGGCAGCATGAGCGACGGCATGCTGGCCCAGGCACTGGGCGAGGTCGGCGGAGTCCTGCGCAGCCTCGGCCTCGGCCGCCGCAACCTGCGGGTCATCTGTTGCGACGCGCAGGCCTACGACCACCAGCGGGTGCTGGACGCCAGGGAAGTCCGGTTGCTCGGCGGTGGCGGCACGGACATGGGGGCGGGCCTTGCGGCTGCGGGCGCGCTGCGGCCGCGGCCGGACCTGGTGATCGTGCTCACCGATGGGCACACACCGTGGCCTAGCCGGGCGCCGGACGGGGTACGCGTGGTCGTCGGCTTGATGGACCAGGCTGGCCACTGCCCGGACTGGGCGACCACGGTGCTGGTGGACACCGAGAGGGCCGGAGCGGCCCGGTGAGCCCGGCCAGCCCCGACAAGCCGTGGCGGGGCGAGGATGACGAGCGCGGCTATGGGGAGTGGCTCGCCGCGGGATTCTCGGCCGAGCAGGCGCGGGCGTTCCGCCGCTGGCGGTTCACTCTCGAGCAGGCCGTCGCATGGCGGCAGGCGGGCGTCGCCGAGGGCCTGCGCGCAGCGCAGTGGGTGACGGCCGGCGCCACGCCCGAGTCCGTGAACCGCTGGCGGGCTGCCGGGATCGACGCCACGCAGGCAGTGCACTGGCACGAGATGGGCTTCGACCTTCAGGCCGCGCGCGAGGCGAAGCAGCGCGGGCTCACCCCGGACGCAGCCTTCGCGCAGCGTTTCCCGGCTGGCTGGGCCGGGGCGGTGGGCGGCGGCCACGCGCCGTCAGGAAGAGCGGGCCTACTGCGCCGACTGCAGCAGTCGGGAGTCCCGCCTCAGGTGATGCGCGGATACCTCGTCGCGAACTGGAAGGACGACGACGCTCTGCCCTGGGCGCTGGCAGGAGTCGAAGCCGCCGACGCGACCTTGTGGCAGGCGCTCGGCCTGACCGCTGCCGAGGCAGGGCGGCTGACCCGCAAGGGCACCACTCCTGTGGGCATCGTCCGCGACTGGTGGCGCGCGGGCATCCCGTTCGACGAGGTCGCCGATTGGATCGGCGCCGGCCTGAGCCCGCAGGAGGCGGCCGACCAGCGTGCTCGCGGTATTACCGCGGAGCAGGCCGCGGCGCTTCGGGCGCTGCGCGACCAAGAGACGGAAGGCGACTGAGGGCGAGCCGCTTCGAGTGCGCTCACCCGGGTTAGCTGCGGTCAGCCAAGCGGCGGGCGATCTGCGCTAGAGCAGCGGACGGGCTCCGACCAGGCCGAGCGCGCGCCCGGCGAGCCGGCAACCGCCAGCCAGTGCTTCGCCGGGCGGCTTCTTGTCGAGCCACGCAGGCAGGAAGCCCGCGATGAACGCGTCGTCGGCGCCCGTACTGTCTACGACCCGCTCGACCGGCGGTGCGGAGACCCGAACCGGATCGGGGCGGCCACCCGCGTAGAGCATGGCCCCGTCCGCGTCGAGCCTCATCACCACCGTGGGATACCAGGCGTTCAGCACCCTTGCTGCCTGGCCTGGGTCGTCGCGGCCGGTCAGCACCCGGCCCTGGTCGGGACTGACGAACAGCAGTGCGGCGCCGTTGGTGAGCTGCAGGAACGGCTCGGCCCCGACCCTCTCGAGCGGCGCGGCGGACGCGCCGTCCACCGAGGTCGTCATGCCCGCACGGTGGGCAAAGCCGAGCGCGGCGAGCACAGCCTGCCGGGAGCCGGAGTTCAGCAGCGTGTAGCCGGACACGTGCAGGTGGCTACCCGGGGTGAACAAGTCTTTGGGCAAGTCATCGGGGGACAGCGCGGCGTTGGCACCAGGATCGGACAGCATGGTGTGGTCGCCCTTGTGCGTGATCATGACCACGCAGGTTCCCGTGGGCCGGTCTGGGTCCATCACCAGGCGGGCGTCGACCCCGTAGCCCATCAGCTCCATGTCCCGGTTGCGGCCGGCTATGTCCGCGCCGCGGCGGCCGACGAAGGCGACCTCCGCCCCGTCGACTGCCAGCCAGGCCGCGATGCTCGCGCCGGAGCCGCCGCCATGCATCGTCACCGTGGCCGGCGTGTCGCTGCCTCTCGCCAGCGCCAGGGTCGCGTGCGCGACTGTGTCCGTCATGAGATCACCAACGACGACAACACGAGTCAATGCCGTCA
>JASHSO010000167.1 GCA_030038715.1 Streptosporangiaceae bacterium | reverse complement strand
GACTCGGTGGGCGCCTTCGAGCTGACCATGCAGTTCATCGCTGACCAGCTCGGCATCGACTGGACGCCAGGACGCGCGCGCGGGACAGCAGCGGCGGGCACGCCGACGGGACGTGAACACCAGGAAGGGTAGGTGGCCGACGTGTCAGGTGGCCGCATCGAGCTTGTCTCGCTGACCAAGCGCTTCGCCGAGGTCGCAGTGGACAACATCGACCTGGAAGTGGCGAGCGGCGAGTTCTTCTCGCTGCTCGGTCCCTCTGGCTGCGGTAAGACGACGACCCTTCGGCTGATCGCCGGCTTCGAGCAGCCGACCACCGGCAGGATCCTGCTCGACGGCGTCGATGTGTCCGCCGTGCCACCGCACCGGCGCAATGTGAACACGGTGTTCCAGAGCTACGCCCTGTTTCCTTTCCTGAGCGTCTTCGACAATGTGGCATTCGGGCTCCGCAACAAGAAGCTCACCAAGGCGGAGGAGCGTAACCGGGTGTACGCCGCGCTCGACCTGGTCAAGCTGCGGTCGTTCGAGAAGCGCAGGCCCGGGCAGCTGTCCGGCGGCCAGCAGCAGCGAGTGGCGCTGGCCAGGGCGCTGGTTCTGCAGCCATCCGTGCTGCTGCTCGACGAGCCACTCGGCGCGCTGGACGCCAAGCTCCGCAGGTCGCTGAAGGTGGAGCTGAAGGCGTTGCAAGAACAGGTCGGCATCACGTTCCTGTACGTGACGCACGACCAGGAAGAGGCTCTGACGATGTCGGACCGGCTCGCGGTCATGCGCGACGGAAAGATCGTTCAGATCGGCGTGCCGACCGAGGTTTACGAGCAGCCCGCCGATACTTACGTCGCCGACTTCCTCGGTGTGTCCAACCTGATGGGGGTCGACGTAGTGTCGCGCGGTCCCGGTTCGAGCTGTCAGGTGCGACTCGGAGACTCCCTGCTTTCGGTCGACCATGGCGGGCACGATGCGCCGGATCACTCGCACGCGGTCATCCGCCCGGAGCGGGTGAAGATCGAGGAGTACGGTTCGGTCGGCCCGAACCGAGTCCCCGCCATGGTCGAGCGTCTGGTCTACCTCGGCTCGGCAACGCAGGTCTTCCTGCGCCTGGCGGCCGGATGCGACGTGCAAGCACTGCTGCAGAACGATGGCACGCAGGACCACCTCGCCCAGGGCACGCCCGTGCACGTGTTCCTCGCACCCGACGCGCTGAGGGTGCTGGACGGTGGGGCGCCCGCTGCCGACCTCAACGCCGTATCGGCCGACGAGGGCGCGCTGGCCAGCTGACACCCTCGCGTGTCAGCTGGCTGACCGGCGTCGCAGCCGCGGCCCGGCGGGGGTGCCGCGGGTGTGGTTCACCCCGTTCCCGTCATGATCACGCTGCCGGGAACGACACCGGCCTGACGGTACGGGCACTGCGCGTGCGTCAGAAAATGACGTATACCTTGCGCAGGGTCTGGTGGATCTGCCAGGTGCCGGCCCACCCGCGCGGGAACACGGCCGTGTCCCCCGGGCCGATCTCTCGCGGTTCGCCGCCGTCGGGCGTCACCGTCATCCGGCCCGCCACGATATGCACGAACTCATGCGTCTCGAGCTTCCAGTAAGACGGCCCGGGCGTGCATTCCCAGACCCCGACCTCCTGGTCGTCGTCCTGCCACAGGGTCAGGCCAGAAGTCTGCATCAGCTCGCCGGTGGCCTCGGCTAGCGGTCCCCAATCCTCAAGCTCCGTGGTCACGGCCGAGGCAAGGTACGGCGTCACATCCGTCATGGTCGAGAGTTTTCCTTTCGGAGTCGGGACGATCCTAGGACAGGGTGAGCCTTCCGGCCGGCTGCGGGGCGTGCTCCGGGAACGGCAGCGCAATGGGATCCGTGCCGAGCCTGCTGTTGCCCGCCGCGTCGAACCTGTCCAGGCCGAGCTCGGTCACGTCCACCACGGCACTGGTCTTGGCCAGCGCCACGTCCGCGGCTGCGCGCGCCACTGCCGGACCCCACATCATTCCCGCGCCGCCTGCGCTGGCGACGGTTGCCCCGGTGAGCGTCCGGTCCCCGGTGATCGCCGGCCCGATAATCGGCAGGTGGTCGGGGGTGTAGTCGATGGTTGCCGCCCAGATCTTGCGCAAGCCCAGGCCGGCCGTCACCGGGACCAGCTCGGCCAGCCGCTCACGCATCAGCGCCAGGTACGGCTCGTCCACGCAGGCGGCCTCGCCGGGCGGCTCGTCCGGGTTGCTCATGCCGAACAGCAGGCCACCCTCCTCGGGCCGCCAGTACAGCCCCGCCGACAGGTCGAAGACCATCGGAACCCGCTCCCTGGCCAGGTCGGGGTGCGGCTGCGTCACGGCCACTTGGTGCCGAACACCGCCTGTTGGCACCCTGATGCCCGCGAGCCCGGCAACCTGGGCAAGCTCGGGGCCGCCTGTCAGCACGACGAGCGGCGCGGCAATGGGCCCGGCTGAGGTGTTGACCCCGGTTACCACGTCGGAGTCGGTGACCAGGCCGGTGAAGGCGACCCGCTCGCGTACCTCGACGCCGCTGACCGCAAGCGCGACAGCGTACGCGGTCACGTTGCGCGGCGGGGTGATGAAGCCGTCTTCGGCACAGTAGGTACCGCCCAGAGTCAGGCCCGGCGCCAGCGTCGGATTCAGCGCATCGAGCTGGCCCGGCTCGAGCCAGCGGATCTCCAGGCCCAGGGACTGCTGCATGGCCATCCGCTCCCGCGCGGCTGCCACGTCGGCGGCGGTGAAGCAGGGCAGCACGTAGCCCTGCCGGATGAAGCCGGAGTCGATGCCGAGTTCATCGTGCTGGCGCAGGTAGAACGTGCGTGACCACTCGCCGAGCTGGACCGCCCACGGCGTGCCGCCCTGGGTGCGCACGACTCCGGCGGCACGGCTGCTCGCGCCCTCGCCCAGTGTCCGCCGCTCGAGCAGCACTACCCGGTCCAAGCCGCTGCGCCGAAGGAAGTAGGCGCACCACCCGCCGACAGTTCCGCCGCCGACGACTACCGCGTCGGCGACGTGACTCGCGCTCGTCCGCACTAGGGTATCCTGGCATGAACTGAACGTTCAGTCAAGCAGGCGGGCGTAGCCGGGCCGGGCAGCTGGGGACAGAGCACGGCGCGACCGGGACGGGCCAGGGCGGAGCTTGGCAGCAAGCCCTCGCCGGTCTAGACTGAACGTTCAGTCAATTCACGGAGCGCTCTCTAGGGCGATCTCCCGCTGGCTGACCAAGTGCGTAGCTCCCGTACCGGAAGGGGCACTATGTACGGCTTGTCGCACGAGGACCTGCAGATCCAGGACCGGGCACGCCAGTTCGCTGACGAGCTGATCCCGTTCGAGGTCGAGGCGGAGCTGAACGACGGAGACCTCCCGAAGGAGGTTGTCGCTCAGCACGCTGCCAGGGCCAGGGAACTCGGGCTGTGCGCCACGAACATGCCGAAAGAACTCGGCGGCGGTGGCTGCACGTCGCTGCAGCAGGTGCTGGTGCAGGAACAGGTCGGCCGAGTTACCAACGCCCTGGCCTGGGCGGCTGCCACGCCCCCCTCGTGGCTGCCGACAGTGGCCACGCCCGAGCAGATCACGCGGTATGTCATCCCCTCGGTCCGGGGCGAGCGCGAGGAGTGTTACGCCATAACCGAGGAAGGTGCCGGGTCAGACGTCGATGCCATCACGTCCACCGCCCGGCGGGTAGCCGACGAGTACGTTCTCAATGGCGAGAAGTGGCACGTCACGTCCTACAACACGGCTGACTACGCGTTCTTCCAGGCCAAACTGACCGGAGGCGGGCACGACGGGCAGCATGCCATGTTCCTGGTCGACCTGCCGAGCCCCGGCGTGAGCGTGGTCCGCACACCCGCCTACTCGCACACGATCAGCCATCACCACCCCATAGTCCGCTTCACCGACGTGCGCGTGCCGGCCTCTCACCTGGTCGGCGCCGAGGGTGACGGGA
>JASHSO010000166.1 GCA_030038715.1 Streptosporangiaceae bacterium | reverse complement strand
GGCGGTGCCGAGCTGGTCCAGGTCGGCAAGGGAGCGCTGCGTGCCAAGGTCCGGGTCCAGTCACAGCGCGGTCTGCGCAGCGACCCCGAGCCAGACTGGGCCAGGCGCCTTGTCCAGACGGTCGCGGCCGGGATGTCGGGCCCGGTGTTCCAGGCGACCGCGAACCCAGGCTGCCGGGCCTGTCCGGTGGCCTCCTGCTGTCCGGTGCACGAGCGCGGTGAGCGGGTGACCGGCTGATGGATGAGCCGACCAGCTACAGCCCGAGCCAGCTAGCCAGGCTGCTCGGCGGAATGCTGCCGACGGCCGAGCAGGCCGCGGTGATCGGCGCGCCGCTAGCGCCGATGACGGTCATCGCCGGCGCGGGCTCGGGGAAGAGCGAGACGATGGCAGCGCGGCTTGTCTGGCTGGTAGCGAGTGGCCTGGTCAGGCCGGAGCGGGTGCTGGGCCTGACTTTCACCAGGAAGGCCGCCGCTGAGCTTTCAGAGCGTGTGCGCGCACACCTCGCGGGCCTGCGGAGGACCGGCTTGCACGACGAGTTCGCCGGGGAACCAGTCGTCTGCACCTACCATGCTTATGCGGGCAGGCTGGCGACCGAGCACGCGCTACGCGAGGGGCTCGAACCGTCGCTGCGGCTCGTCACACCCGCTGTCGCGTGGCAGCTTGCGGCTAGCGTCGTCGCAGGCTACGACGGTGCACTGGACTCGATTTCCTGGACGCCCTCGGCCGTGACGGCCGCCGTGCTAACGCTGGCCGGGGAGCTGTCCGAGCACCTGCGCGACCCGGCCGACGTGATCGAGACCGGCTACTGGCTGAGTCGGCGAGCCGCTGCCCTGCCGGGCCGGCTGCCGAAAGCTGTCGCGGACGTACTCTCCTGCCAGCGCGTACGCGAGCAGCTGCTTCCGCTGGTGGCTACATACGCGGCCGTCAAGGCTGCGCGGCAGGTCATGGACTATGGCGACCAGATGGCCATGGCCGCCAGGATCGCCGCCCGCCATCCGGAGGTGGGTCGCGGGGAACGGGCGCGTTTCCAGGCGGTTCTGCTCGATGAGTATCAGGACACGTCTCATGCGCAGCTTGTCCTGCTGAAGGCGTTGTTCGGCGGCGGGCATCCGGTCACAGCCGTCGGCGATCCGTGTCAGTCCATCTACGGCTGGCGCGGCGCCAGCGCTGGCAACCTGCGGCGATTCAGCTTCGACTTCCCGGCCGCGGACGGCAGTCCCGCTCCGGTCCGCGCATTGTCGACGAGCTTCCGCAACACCGGCCGGGTGCTCGCCGCGGCCGGAGCGATCCAGGCAGACCTGCGAGCCGACTCGCCAGACGTGCCGCTGCTGGTGGCACCGCCCGCCCGCGCGAGCCGCGGGCTGGTGCGCTGCGCGCTGCTCGAGTCCGCCGCGGCCGAGGCAACCTGGGTGGCTGACCAGGTTGCTGGCCTGCTTGACTTGCCTGCCGGCCTGGCACCCGACGGCAAGCCATGGCCCGATGGCAGCCAGGCAAGCGTGCGGCCGCGCGATATCGCCGTGCTGTGCCGCAAGCGCGCCCAGTTCCCCGCGCTTCGGGCCGCCCTCGAGTCGCGCGGCATCCCCGTCGAGGTGGTCGGGCTAGGCGGCCTGCTGACGGTTCCCGAAGTGGCCGACATCGTGGCCACCCTGCAGGTGATCCATGACCCGAGTGCCTCGGGCGCGCTGGCCAGGCTGCTGACCTCGCCGCGCTGGCGAATCGGTCCGGCGGACCTGGTCGCGCTGGGCAGGCGCGCCAGGGCGCTGGCCAAGGCGGCACAGCCGGACGTCACGCCCGAGGATGCCGCGGCAGAGCCGATGCGGGCTGCGCTCGGTGACCTCACCAGAGATCCGGGCAGCCTGATCGAGGCGCTCGACGACGTGGGGAACGAGGCCGGCTACTCGGCGACGGGACACGCCAGGCTGGTCGCGCTGGGCGCGGAACTGCGGTTGCTGCGCGGTCACGCGGCAAGGCCGCTTGCCGAGCTGGTCACCGAGGTCGAGCGGGTGCTCGGCCTGGACATCGAGGTGGCAGCCAGGCCGGGGGCTGACCCGGCGACGGCTCGGGCTGACCTGGACGCCTTTGTGGACGCCGCCGCGGCATTCGCTGGCGATGGGCATGAGCCGACGCTCAGCGCGTTCCTGGCGTATCTAGCAGCAGCGGAGGCCGAGGAGTTCGGTCTTGAAGCCGGCCAGGTTGGCGAGAGCGATTCGGTCAAGCTGGCGACCGTGCACGCTGCGAAGGGACTGCAGTGGCCGGCCGTTGTCGTGCCGGGCCTAGCTGGCGGAGCTCTTAGTCACGTCTTCCCTGCCAAGCCGCGGCAGTCCACCCGGTGGACTGATAACCCGCGGCTGCTGCCCTTCGGGCTCCGCGGTGACGCGGCCGACCTGCCGCCGCTGGCCGGACTTCAGCCTGACCAGGTCGCGGGATTCACAGCCGCTTGTGCCGCCCGCGACCTGGCCGAGGAGCGCAGGCTCTGCTATGTGGCAGCCACCCGGGCGGCGTACTGGCTGGCCTGCACCGGCTACTGGTGGTCCGACGGCGCTTCCATGCTCGGGCCTTCCGCGTTCCTCGCCGAGGTTGCCGCGGCATGCCAGGACGGCGCCGGCGAGGTGGCTGCGTGGTTCCCCGAGCCGGCTGCCGGGGCCGTCAACCCGGCCCTGGCCGAGCCGGCCACAGCGCCGTGGCCAGCCGAGGCGGCTGCCGACGCAAGGTACGAAGCAGTCCGGGAGGCCGGGGAGCTCGTGCGGGCTGCCATGCAGGATCCTTCGCACCACGCCGATCGGACGGCCGAGTCGGACCTTGCGGCTCCGTATGCCGACCTGATCGCCGCCTGGGCACGCGACACCGACCTGCTGCTGGCCGAACGAGCGCGGCAGCGGGGAAGCCGGGGCGTCACCGTGGACTTGCCGAGGCGGCTGTCTGTCTCGGCGCTCGTGACCATGGCAGCCGATCCGGCCGAGCTGGCGATGCAGGTGCGCAGGCCGATGCCGCGCAGGCCAGCTCCGCCAGCATCCCGTGGCACGTCGTTCCATCAGTGGCTGGAGCACCGGCTTGGGCAGGCGCAGCTGATCGACGCCGACGACCTGCCGGGAGCTGCCGACGATGCTGCCGCATTGCCAGGTGATCCGGAGCTGGCCGAGCTGAAGGCTGCGTTCGAGGCAGGGGACTGGGCGGACCGCTGGCCGGCCGAGGTCGAGGTGGCGTTCGAGACGCTAATCGGCGACCGGCTGGTCCGCGGCCGCATCGACGCGGTTTTCGCCGACGCACCCGACGGTTGCCTGGACGTTGTCGACTGGAAGACCGGCCGCCAGCCCGGCTCGGCTGCCGAGCGACGGGCTGTCGCCGTCCAACTCGCCGCATACCGCCTCGCCTGGGCCGAGCTGGCGGGCGTGCCCGTGGGACAGGTGCGGGCCGCGTTCTACTACGTCCGCGACAACGCGACCGTGTGCCCCGCCGATTTGCTGGATGCGGCCGGGTTGGCCGCGCTCATCGACGGCATCGAGGTCGCCGAGGTCGCCGAGGCAAGCTGAGCGCATCGCGGCTCACCTGCCGTGGACGCGCGCGCGTGCCACCGTCGGCCGAGCCCACTGGATAAGATGCAGCGTCGAGCGTTGGCTGCCGGCAGACCCGTCGTCCGGCGGGCGGCCGAGCCCACCATGGCGGACGGAGGCCGGGCATTGTCGGAACGACGAGTGGAAATGAGCGACGGCATCGCCGAACGCCTCCTGCGGCGTGCGATTTCGCATCTCGCGAATTCCTATCCGCACGCTCCTGCCCGTTACGCCGCCGCCAAGGAACTGCTGGTCCACGCGTTCGAGGGCAACAGCGACGATGCCGACGAGGTTGACGGATACGCCGCTGCTGCAGCGATGGCCGCCCTCGCGCACGGCGTCGAGGCCGAGGTCGGCCGCGGCCTGGACTGGCTGGCGGTCGCTGCGCTGCAGGAATGGGACTCCCACCATCCGGAGAACCCGATCTAGCGTCGGCCGCCGCGGTCGGCCGCGCCGCTAGCGGCGGCCGGGCTCGGGGTGTTGGCGTAGCT
>JASHSO010000165.1 GCA_030038715.1 Streptosporangiaceae bacterium | reverse complement strand
CGACGGCTTCTGGCAGCTCGTGCACGCCGAGTGGACCAAGTTCAGGACCGTGCGCGGCTGGGTCATCGCGGCGGTCGTCGCCGCCGTGCTGATAGACGTGCTCGGGCTGTTCCTGGTGAACGCCGGCACCAACAACTGCGGCGGCGGGGTCAACGCGTCGTGCCTTCCAGCCGTGCCGACCGGTCCGGGTGGCGAGGCGGTGCTGGACAGCTTCTACCTCGTCCGCCAGCCGCTGTCCACTGACGGCAGCCTGACGGTCCGGGTGACGTCGCTGACCGGCAAGTACCAAGTTCAGGGCGGCTTTCACGGCCCGAACTCGGCTGCCGGCCTGACAAATAAGCTGGTGCCGTGGTCCAAGGCCGGGATCATCATCAAGCAGAGCACCAGGCCGGGATCGGCTTACGCCGCGATGATGGTCACCGGACAACACGGTGTCCGGATGCAGTACAACTACACCGGCGATATCGCCGGCCTGGCGGGCCACGTGTCCGCCTCGACGCCTCGCTGGCTGCGGTTGACCCGGTCCGGTGACACGATCACCGGATACGACTCGGCGGACGGGAACCACTGGACCAAGGTCGGCACCGTCCAGCTGGCCGGGCTGCCTGCCACCGTGCAGGCCGGGCTGTTCGTTGCGTCGCCACTGTATTTCCATGGCAACTTCCCGTCCTATGCGCAATCCGGCGGAGGCACCTCGCCCAGCACGGCGACGGGCGTATTCGACAACGTAAGCCTGCGCGGCGGACCGGCCGGAGGTAGCTGGACCGGCCAGCTCATGGGCGCCAGCGCGCGGCTCGAGAGTCTGCCCGGCGTGGGCTTCCACCAATCGGGCGGCCGGTTCACGATCACCGGTACCGGCGACATCGCGCCGGTCGTCGGCGGTGGAGTGAACACGAACTACGTCACCGGCACCATCTCCGACCACCTGGTGGCGGTGATCTTCGGGCTGATCCTGCTCGTCGTGATCGGTGCCATGTTTGTCACCGCCGAATACCGGCGCGGGGTCATCCGGACCACGCTGGCGGCCAGTCCCCGGCGCGGCCGCGTGCTTGCGGCCAAGGCAGTCGTGGTCGGCCTAGTCTGCTTCGTGCTTGGGCTGCCCGCGGCCGCCGTAGCGGTGATCTTCGGCGCCCGGATATCGCGCAGCCATGGGGTCTACGTTCTCCCGGTCGGCTGGCCGGCTGAACTGCAGGTCATTGTCGGCACCGCGGCGCTACTCGCGGTTGCTGCGGTGCTGGCCGTCGCCGTCGGCACGATCCTGCGGCGAAGCGTGGCCGCCGTGGCTACGGTCATCGTGGTCTTCGTACTGCCCTACATATTGGGGGACACGTCGGTGGTGCCTGCTGGCGTGTCGGAGTGGATGTTCCGGGTGACGCCGGTCGCAGCCTTCGCGGTCCAGCAGAGCGTGCCGGCCTACCCGCAGGTACTCGGCCAGTACGGGCCGCCGGAATACTTCGCGCTCGCGCCGTGGGCCGGCCTGGCTGTGCTGTGCGGCTATGCTGCGCTGGCCCTGACTGCGGCGTACGTACTGCTGCGGCGAAGAGACGCGTGATGGTCCAGGCAACAGCGGCGGGCGGGAACGTGGCGCTGTCGCCCAGTCCGGTCCAGCGCGGCTTGGAGTTGCTCCGGGCGGAGTGGACCAAGGTCCGGACTGTGCCGGAGACCAGGTGGCTGGTCGCTGCGGCCGTCGTGCTGACCATTGCGGTCAGCACGGCGGTGGTAGCCGTCACCAGGTGCGCGCCCGGCACCGCCTGCACGGCGGACACGACCAAGCTGGCCCTGACTGGCGTCGAGGTCGGCCAGGCTGTCGTAGCCGTGCTGGCGGTGCTGGCGATCAGTAACGAGTACAGCACCGGGATGATCCGGACTACATTCACGGCCATGCCGCGGCGGTCCGCGGTCTTGGCCGCCAAGGGCGCGGTGCTGACCGGCCTGGTAGTCCCGGCGGCGATCGTCGCGGTCGTCGGCTCTCTGCTGGCGGGGAGAGAGTTGCTGCCCGACGAGGGTTTCACCGCGTCCCGCGGGTTCGCTCTGCTGTCATTGGCGCCCGGCCCGACTCTGCGCGCCGCCGCCGGGTCGGTGCTCTACCTGGTGCTCATCGGTCTGCTCAGCCTGGGCGTGGCCGTCGTCGTGCGGGACTCGGCGGCGGCGATCGGGACAGTGCTCGGCTTGATCTATCTCGCGCCTATCGTCGCGCAGTTCGTCGGCAGCCCGGTCTGGCAGCGCCGGATCGAGCGGTATGCGCCGATGAGTGCGGGGCTGAGCATCCAGGACACCACCGGGCTGGGCCACCTGCCGATCAGTCCCTGGGCCGGCCTTGGCATCCTCGCGCTCTGGGCCGCAGCGGCTCTGCTCGCTGCTGGCCTGGCACTGCGCATTCGCGACGCCTGAGCTCGGCTCGCTGCGGTTACGTCGGCCGAAGCGGCTGCCGTCGACGGCTATCAGGCGCTATCAGGCACCGGGGTCACTACCAGGTTTGGCGTCCGGCAGTTGATCCTTGACCCAGTC
Source organism: Streptosporangiaceae bacterium (assembly GCA_030038715.1). GTDB lineage: Bacteria > Actinomycetota > Actinomycetes > Streptosporangiales > Streptosporangiaceae > JAJYUU01. The sequence goes on along the minus strand of JASHSO010000165.1, from coordinate 898 downwards.
CGGCAGTAGACCCTTGACCTCTTCGGGCAGGTCCTCCGTGCGCTGCAAGAACTCCGGGGGCAAGTCCTTGAACATCTCGGCGTAGTCGTAGGCCGACTCAGGCTTGCTGCGAGCCCGCTCGTCGACCAGCGCGGCGTCTTTGCCGACGAGGATCCGCCAGCGACCCGATAGCACGCCTTCCAGGATGATGGTGGCCGCCTCAGCGGCGCTGAGCAGTGCCCTGTCCTTGCCCTGGCTCTCCAGCCGGACGAGGATCTTGCGCACTTCCTCGGGCGGCGCGTCCTGCGCTACCAGCTTGGAGGTGACCAGGAACCCCCTGATCTCCTCGACCTTCTCGTCGCTCAAGTCCGCCGGGCCCGGCATGCCATGGGCGCGGCGGGTGTTGGCGATGATGTCGGTACCAACGGACCCCGGCAGTACCACGGCGGCGCGGACCTGTGGTGCGTTGGTGCGCAGGTCTTCGATGAGCGCCTCGGTGAATCCGCGCACCGCGAACTTGGCCGTGCTGTAGGCGTTGTTGGGCATCCCCGGGCCCAGGGATGCCCACAAGCCGTTGAGGCTGCTGGTGTTGACCAGGACGCCGTCGCCGCTGGCGATCAGCAGCGGGAGGAAGACGCGGGCGCAGTAGTACACGCCCCACCAGTCGACGGCGAAGGTGCGCTCCCATTCCTGGCGGGAGTCGTTGACGAAGCTGGCGCCGCCGCCGATGCCGGCGTTGGCGAAGACCAGGTCGACGTGATCGCTGGCGTGCTGGGCGAGCAGCTCGTCGCGGAAGCGGCGCAGCTGGGACTCGTCGGAGACGTCGCAAACGTGGCCGGTGACGGTGACGCCGGGCGGGGCGGCGGCCCAGGCGGTGGCCGCGGTGACCGCGGCCGAGTCGGGGTTGCAGTTGCAGGCG
>JASHSO010000164.1 GCA_030038715.1 Streptosporangiaceae bacterium | reverse complement strand
TTCTCATCGGTGAGCTGGTCGAAGGGACCGGGGAAGTTACGGCCGGCGTTGTTGACGAGAATGTCGACGAGGCCGAAGCGCTCACCGACCGCCTCAGCGAACCTGTCGATAGCGGCCGGATCAGTGACATCGGCGGCCGCGCACAGCACCCCCGGGCTATCGCCTGTGCTCTCCAAGTGGGTCGCCCGGGCATTCAGTTCCTCGATGGACCGGGCGCAGAGGGCGAGATGGCAGCCCTCAGCGGCGAGCTCCGTAGCGATAGCCAGGCCGATCCCGCGGCTGGCCCCGCTGATGACCGCAATCTTTCCCTTCAGGCCAAGGTCCACGAAGCTGCCCTCCGACGTGCCTAGTTAGACGAGTCCCTCAGCCTTCAGGTCCTGAATGGCCCGATCGAAGGCGCCGATCGTCCGATCCAAGTCGGCCGTCGAGTGGGCCGCAGACATGAAGCCGCCCGTCTGCATCACGTCGATGCCATTGAGCAGCAGCGCTTGGCGCAGTGAGCGGTTCGCCGCTCCCCATCCCGCGTTGAGGTGCTGGGAGTCGTCGGCGGCTGTCGAGAAATCGCCGGCCAGGATCTTCAGCGGCGGGCCGAGGTAGGTCTTCCAGATCGAGACGTCGCCATAGGCGACTGCGCCAAGGCTGTGCTTGGCGAACAGCGTGTTGAGGTCGTCGCGCAGCTGGCCGGCAAGCTCGGCCGCGTGCCTGATCGGCTCGCCGGTGGCCACCAGGCGCAGGGCCGCGATGCCGGCCGCTGCGCTGATGGGATTGGCGTTCCAGGTCCCATGCTGCCGAATGAGGCTGAAGCGATTCCACTGGGCGTCTGATCGGGGCGCGAGTGGCTCCATCAGGGCGCGCGACCCCACCAGGGCTCCGACCGGGAAGCCCCCGCCCATGATCTTGCCGAGGGTGGTGAGGTCAGGAGTCACGCCATAGTACTCCTGCGCCCCTCCGGGCGCATACCGGAAGCCGGTGACCACCTCATCGAAGACGAGGATGATCCCCCGGTCGGCCGTCAGAAGCCGCAGCTCGTGCAGGAACGCCGGGTTGACGGGCAGGGCGCCATAATGCCCGCCAGCGGGCTCGAGTATGACCGCCGCGAGCGCTTCATGCTGGTCCAGGGTCCGCTCCACTGCGCCGATGTCGTTGAACGGAATCGAGATGACATCGGCGGCAATAGCCGGCGGGATGCCGGGCGACATGGGCACGTCGAACGGGGGATCCACGCTGGTCATGACGGAGTCATGCCAGCCGTGAAAGTGGAAGTGGAACTTGAGGATCTTCTCTTTGCCGGTCAGGGCGCGCGCTAGGCGTATGGCCAACTGGGTTGCTTCACCGCCCGACGCGGTGAACCGCACCTGCTCGGCACAGGGGACGAGCTCACAGATGATCTTCGCCCACTCGAGGCCGAGCTCGGTCTCGCCGCCGGCGTGCAGGCCGCGGTCAAGCTGCGCGTGGGCAGCCTCGAGCACGGCCGGGTGGCCGTGACCGAGCAGGTTCGCGCCGTGGCCCATCCAGTAGTCGACGTATTCGTGGCCATCGCTGTCCCACTTGCGCGAATCCGTACAGCGCTCGATAAACAGCGGGAACGGCTCGAAAACGCGCGAGAAGTGCGTGACCCCGCCCGGAACGTAGTTTGTCTGCTCCGCGTACAGAGCCCGGGACCGCGGATTAGCGGCCACGTAGCGATCGTGGATCGAAGTCAAGTTCACCTGCCTCTTCGTCGACAGCCTGGGAATGGTCGGCTACAGAAGCCCGCCCGTGCGAGCAGCATCTCATTGCTGCCGTTTCAGGCAATTGCCTCCGCTGGCTCGACTGGCGCCTCCTCCTCGATGAAGATCTTTCCGGTGTCGGTGATCCGGCCGGGGTGACGGCGGTAGAGGTAGATCAGGTAGGCCACACCGATGATCATCCAGATGCCAACCGCCGGACCGGCGTACGACTCGGGCGCGGCCAGCTTGCTGACGAAGCTGAAGGACGGGATCCCGGCTCCGGCCAGGAAGACGGGCACGAGCACGGCGATCCCGAGGACCGGAATGAGGCCGTGCAGCAGCCAGTTGAACTCGGATCGCCGGTGACGCAGGTAGTACACCAGGCAGGCCAGATTGACCACCATGTAGATGGGGACGAAGATGTCGGTCACGAAGGTCCCGACCACGAGCGACCCGGTCAGGGCTCCGTAGGCGCCGCCGAGAATCAGGGTGACGCCCACTGCGAAGATCACCTGCGCGGCCAGGGCGATGTGCGGTGCCTTGGACCGGGGATGGATATGGGCTAGGGCGCTCGGCAGGATCCGGATGCGGCCCATCGCGTACCACGTCCGCGTCAGGGCTATCGACGCCGCATTGGAGTTGGCGACGTACGAGTCGATGATGACCAGGAACATGACGACCCAGCCGACTCCCCAGACGCTGCGCGCCATCTGAACCCACGGGTTGCCATTGTTGAAGCTGGCGAAGGACAGGCCCTTGGCCGGGCCGAAGTACACCGACGCCGAGTAGGCGGCCAGCAGGAAGAGCGTCCCGACTCCGATGAGGGCGACCATCAGTCCCTTGCCGACGGTCCGGCGCGGCTGGCTGACTTCCTCGCCGAGTGGGATGGCCTCCTCGAACCCGATGTAGGCCAGCACCGTGAAGACGGCGGCGGCGATGATACCCGAGAAGCCCTTGAAACCTGCGGCCGTTGCATAGTGGGTACCGAACACCGAGAAGGTGTTGGCGCTGCCCGCCTTGACGATGAGCCAGATACACAGGACCGTGATGACGGCGATCTCGAGACCGCCAAGGAGGACACCGGTCCGAGCCGGCAGTTGCACGCGGAAGAAGCCGAGCGAGTAGACGACCGCTCCCAGCACCAACGTCCAGATCCACCACAGGTGTGGGGACCAGCCGAAGTCGACATGGAGCTGATCCGCCACGGTCAGGCTCAGGAGCAGGTAGAGCAAGGGGCTAACCGCTGCCTCCACCAGCCCGAACGCCCACGCCACCAGGAAACCCACAGCCGGGTGCAGACCGCGTGCCGCATAGGTATA